>NZ_JBAVZJ010000582.1:0-11345 GCF_049588695.1 Robiginitalea sp. | reverse complement strand
GAGCATATCTTATACGCCTCCACTCATTTAAAGGGTGCGGCCTGCCCGGAAGTGCCTTTGCGGGAAAACGGAAACTACGTCTGGCCTGTCTACGATTCCTTTGACATTTTTGTAGCCGACCTGCAGGGGAATATCACCGCCCAACTTACCGATGAGCCCGGGTATGACGCCGAGGCCACGGTGTCTCCACAGGGGGATAGAATTGTCTTTACCTCAGACCGGAGCGGGGACCTCGAGCTCTACACCATGAACCTGGACGGAAGTGATGTAAAACAGATCACGGATGAACTCGGATACGACGGAGGGGCCTTTTTCTCCCCGGACGGCACCCAGATTATTTTCAGGTCCTCCCGCCCGAAAACCGAAGCCGAAATCGCGGAATACAAAGGCTTGCTGGAAAGGGGCCTGGTACAACCTACCAATATGGAGCTCTATATCTGCAATGCGGATGGAAGTGGCCTGCGGCAGCTCACCTATCTTGGAAATGCCAACTGGAGCCCGTTTTTCCACCCCAGCGGGGATAAAATCCTTTTCTCCAGCAATTATGAAGCTGAAGGGGGGTTTCCCTTCAACCTGTATATGATCAATACCGACGGTACGGGGATCGAACAGGTGACCCACGGGAAGACCTTTGATGCCTTTCCGGTTTTCTCCAACGATGGCAAGCATCTGATTTTCTCGAGCAACCGAAATAATGGCGGGACCCGGGATACGAATTTGTTTATCGCCGAGTGGCGGGACTAAGCCGTATTTCCGCTATCTTTGCACCCTATTTTCGCGCATGAAAAACATTCGGAATTTCTGCATTATTGCTCATATCGATCACGGGAAAAGCACCCTGGCGGATCGCTTACTCGACGCTACGGGCTCGGTAACGGATCGTGAAAAGCAGGATCAGCTTCTGGATAGCATGGACCTGGAGCGGGAGCGCGGGATCACGATCAAGAGTCACGCGATTCAGATGGACTATGTCTTTGAAGGCGAAAAATATGTCCTGAACCTGATCGACACCCCCGGGCACGTGGACTTTTCATACGAGGTTTCCCGGTCTATCGCCGCTTGCGAGGGGGCCCTCCTGGTGGTGGATGCCGCCCAAAGCATCCAGGCGCAAACCATTTCCAACCTCTACCTGGCCCTGGAAAACGACCTGGAAATCATCCCCGTACTCAATAAGGTGGATCTGCCCAGTGCCAACCCGGAAGAGGTAACGGACGACATCGTAGATCTTTTGGGATGCCGGGCTGAAGATGTGATTCCGGCCAGTGCGAAAACCGGGATAGGAATTACCGACATCCTACAGGCGATAATCCAACGGGTCCCGGCCCCAAGCGGGGATCCTTCCGAGCCCCTGAGGGCTTTGGTTTTTGATTCGGTTTACAATCCTTTTCGAGGGGTTGAAACCTATTTCAGGGTTCTCGACGGGGAGATTCGCAAAGGACAGGAAATTAAATTCGTCGCCACCGGAAAAACCTATGGGGCGGATGAAGTCGGCACCCTCAAACTTAAGCAGGTTCCCAAAACCGCAATTTCCACCGGGGATGTGGGCTACCTGATTACCGGGATAAAGGACGCCCGTGAAGTCAAAGTCGGGGACACCATCACCGATGCGGCCAAACCGACCCAAAAGGTCATTTCCGGGTTTGAAGATGTTAAACCCATGGTTTTTGCGGGTATTTACCCCGTGGACACCGAAGATTTTGAGGAGCTCCGGGCTTCCATGGAAAAGCTGCAACTCAACGATGCCTCCCTGGTGTTCGCGCCGGAGAGCAGCGCCGCCCTGGGGTTTGGTTTCCGATGTGGTTTTCTCGGGATGCTCCATATGGAAATCATACAGGAGCGCCTGGAACGGGAATTCAATATGACGGTGATTACCACCGTACCCAACGTGAGTTACCACGCCTTCTCAAGAAAGGACCCGGACAGCATCATTATTGTCAATAATCCTTCGGATTTGCCCGATCCCTCTTCCCTGGATCGCGTAGAAGAGCCCTACATCAAGGCTTCTATAATCACCAAGGCCGAGTATGTCGGGAACGTCATGTCCCTGTGTATTGAGAAGCGCGGGCAGATTACCAACCAGACCTATCTCACCCAGGATCGTGTGGAACTCAACTTCGATATGCCCCTGGCCGAAATCGTTTTTGATTTTTACGACCGGCTGAAAACCGTTTCCCGCGGGTATGCCTCCTTCGACTATTCACCTATCGGCCTGAGAGTCTCGAAACTGGTCCGTGTGGATATCCTCTTAAACGGGCAGATGGTAGATGCCTTATCCGCCCTGGTGCATTTTGACAACGCCCACCATATCGGCAAGAAAATGTGCGAAAAGCTTAAAGAGCTCATCCCCCGCCAGCAATTCGATATACCGATCCAGGCCGCTATCGGGGCCAAAATCATTTCCCGGGAGACCATAAAAGCCCTTCGTAAAGACGTGACCGCCAAATGTTACGGAGGGGATATTTCCAGAAAACGGAAACTCCTGGAAAAACAAAAGAAAGGAAAGAAGCGGATGCGCCAGGTAGGCAATGTGGAGATCCCGCAGCAGGCGTTTATGGCCGTCCTTAAACTCAACGACTAACCTCCGGTCTGCACTTTGATTTAACTCTTTTGTTTGCAGGAAGCTCTGCAAATTCAAGACTCCCCCTAACTCGCCCCCGCAGGCAGCGTCAGTACTTTTTCGGCTTCCTTCTCAGCCGCATCGCTGAGGGAGTTGCCCATATAAACGAGCTTATAACCCTCTGTAATTTTGCCGGACTCCCTGAAAAACGAGGGGATGATGTGAAGTTCTCCGTCCGGGGATTTTAAAAAGAGCGGAACGATTCCCAGGTTGTCATTTGATTTCTCAATCAAGTCAGTATAGTGCTTTGAGTCCTTCAGGGCAATTTCCCGGATGGCCGGACTCATACGAACAGCCTCCACAAACCGGACAAAATCATCCGTGGTCGAAAACAGTTTATTGTTGTCTGCATTCTCCGGGTTGTTGATTTCTTCGGTACCCACGATCCGGAAAGAACCGTTTTCCCCGAACTCCTCCTGAAACTTTTCAATGGCGTATTGGTTAATCTCCGGGTTGGCCGTCATGGCGATGAGGTAACCCACGTCATTGAGCTCGATATTGTCGGTGAGGTTGTCCGCGTAAATGTTTGCTGAAATAGCCTCCAGGCCTGCTTTCTGGGCTTTGTCGATATTGCTCTGGTTACTGTCTATAAGGACTACATGGCGGTTGTTGCGCTGCAGGTACCGCCCGATAAGGCGGGAAGCTTTTGAGGCGCCCACGATCAGGATACCTTCAGATTTTGTGAGGAAAACCCCAATCAGTTTGGAAAAAGGTCGGGCTGTGGTCGCATTGAGCAAAACGGTCCCCAGTACTATGGTAAAAACCAGGGGGGTAATAAACTCCGCGCCCGGCTCACCCCTGGCAATCAGCTTGGAACCAAAGAGGGAGGCGATACCCGCGGCTACAATACCCCGGGGCCCCACCCAACTGATAAAGACTTTTTCATTGAATTTAAGGTCCGACCCCTGCGCACTTAAAAAGACGCCAATGGGCCTGATTAAAAAGACGATGATGGCAAAGAGCACGGCGGTCTTCCAGGAATAGATCAGCTGAAGGTCTTCCAAATCAATGTGCGCCGCGAGCAGGATAAAGAGGATTGAAATCAACAATACGCTGAGCGACTCTTTAAAGTAGAGGAGCTCCTTGAGGTTCGGCAGATTCAGGTTCCCCATCACAAGCCCCATAACCACCACCGCCAAAAGGCCGGATTCATGGGCAAAGATGTCCGACTCGATATACACGAGCAGGACCACGGAGAGGGAAACCACATTGAGGAGGTAGTGGGGAATCAGGTTCTTTTTTATGGCAAAGGCCAGCCCGTGCGCAAAGGTAAAACCAAAGGTAAACCCAAAAAGCAGGATCTTCCCAAACTCGATAAGGGCGGTTGTGGTGTATTCCTGACCCTCCCCCACACTGATAAACTCAAACACCAATACGGCGACCAAAGCCCCAATGGGGTCTATAAGGATGCCCTCCCATTTTAAAATGGCGGAAACATCCTTTTTTAAAGGGATGTTGCGAAGGATGGGCGTGATGACCGTAGGGCCGGTAACGATAATCAGGGAGCTGAACAAAAAGGAAATCTGCCAGCTGAGGTCAAATATAAAATGGGCGGCGATTCCCGCCCCAAAAAAGGTAACGGCCGAGCCCAGGGTGATCAATTTGGTAATCATCGGCCCCACATTCCGCACTTCAGAGCGCTTTAGGGTCAGGCCCCCTTCAAAAAGGATTATACTGATGGCCAGGGAAACAAAATGATACAACAGCTCCCCGGGAAACAACCCCTTCTCCCCGTTGTAGACCGGCTCGATAAGCTTGCTGCCATCCTCAGTATAGAGGGTGGAGAGCGGCCCTACCAGGAGCCCGATCAGGATTAAAGGCAGGATAGCCGGAAGCTTCATCCTCCAGGCCACCCACTGGGCCACAATTCCCAAAATCACAATACCCGCCAGTTCAATCATGCGTTGTCCTTTGAAAAAGGGTGAATTCCAAAAATAGGGATTTAAGCATCTTCTGCCGCAGGGAGTTGGAAATGTTTTGTGAATTTGGGGCGCCTTTAGGGTGAATTTGTATTTTAGGGCCTCATTCCAACCCTATGAAACTCTACCCTGTTGAGACTGGAAATTTTAAGCTGGACGGAGGCGCAATGTTTGGTGTGGTGCCCAAAACGCTATGGTCCCGGACCAACCCCGCGGATAAGAACAACCTGATTGATATCGCGGCGCGCAGCCTCCTCATTGAAGATGGGGCCCGACTGATCCTGATAGATACGGGGCTCGGGGAGAAACAATCGGAAAAATTCTTCAGCCACTACCACCGCTGGGGCAACCACTCCCTGGATGCTTCCCTGGCAGCCCTGGGTTTCCACCGGGATGATATCACCGACGTCTTCTTAACCCACCTGCACTTTGACCACTGCGGGGGCAGTATCCAATGGAACAGGGACCGCACGGGATATGAACCGGCTTTTAAGAACGCTTCCTTCTGGACCAACGAGGCGCACTGGAAATGGGCGACGGAACCCAACGCCCGGGAAAAGGCGTCGTTTTTGAAGGAAAACCTCCTCCCCATGCAGGAGGCCGGACAGTTAAAATTTATTCCGCGGGAGGCCGGTTCCACCTTTTTAAAAACCTCCCCCCTCGGGTTCGATATCCTGTTTGTGGACGGACATACGGACAAACAAATGATTCCGCATATACATTATAAAGGTAAAACCCTGGTCTTTATGGCCGACCTGATTCCCACCGCCGGCCATATTCCCCTGCCCTACGTTATGGGGTACGATACGCGGCCGTTACTCACCCTAAAGGAAAAGGCTGTTTTTCTAAAGGAAGCCACCGAAAGGCAGTACATCCTGTTTATGGAACACGATGCCCACAATGAATGCTGTGTGCTGAAGCCCACAGAAAAAGGACCCCGCCTGGACGAGGTTATTCCGTTTCATTCGCTTTTTTAAACACCTGATCCCTTCGATTTCAGGCCCCTGCAAACAAGTTTTGAGTTCTTTAAGAGAATAATTTATCCCAGCGTAGTATTTTTACCGAAATGAATAAACCACAATGAAAGCATTACAATTGAAATTCCCCAAGTCCCTCTTTATCCTTCTGGCCCTTTCCCTGACGCTGTCGGGCTGTGGCTCAACGGCATTAGTCAACACCCCGATTGAAAGCATCGCGAGCGTTCCCGAGAAAGTCGCCGAGCTGGAGGAAGCACAAGCCGAGCGATGGGGGCATGCAGACCTGATTGCAGATACCATCCCCGGGATGAGTGTCGCCCGAGCCTATAACGAAATCCTTCCCAACCTTAAAGTTAAGGAAAAAGTAGTGGTCGCTGTTCTGGATTCGGGTATCGACCTGAACCATGAAGACCTGGACGGGGTGCTTTGGACCAATGCGGATGAAGTTCCCGGAAACAACGTGGATGACGATAAAAATGGGTATGTGGATGACATCCACGGCTATAATTTTTTGGGAGAATCCCTGCATGAACAACTGGAGTACACCCGGATTTTACGTCTGAAAATCGGCGATGCCGCGCTACAGGAAAAGGCGAGGAAGCTCTTGGATAAAGAATTGCCCGAGGCCCAGGCCAACAGTGCCCGGTACGTTGAAATCATGAAAACGGTAGAAGCGTCAGATGCGGCCCTTCAAAGCCACCTTGGTAAAAGTGTTTACACAAAAGAGGACCTGGCCAATATTAAAACCACGGACCCCGGGCTGCAGCAGAATATCGCTGTGATACAACAGATGCTTGGTTTTGGCCCTTCGATAGAAGATGTAAAGGAGCAACTGGAAGGTGGGGTAAAGTACTTCGAAGGGCAGGTTAAATACAACCTGAACCCGGACTTCGACGGACGTGCTGTTGTGGGAGATGACCCCTATGATATTAACAGCCGGGGGTATGGGAACGGAAATCCGATAAACCGGTCCGAAGACGAATCCCACGGTTCCCATGTCGCGGGGATTATCGCCGCTGAACGCGGTAACGGACTCGGGGTTGACGGGGTGGCAGACCACGTGCAGATCATGAGTATCCGAGCCGTGCCGGACGGAGATGAGTACGACAAAGACATTGCCCTGGGCATCCGCTATGCCGTGGACAATGGGGCGCGAATTATCAACGCCAGTTTTGGAAAGTCCTTTTCTCCAAACAAGGAATGGGTTTATGAAGCCCTGAAATACGCAGCCGAAAAAGATGTGCTTTTCGTTCACGCTGCCGGAAATGACGGGAACGACCTGGACGATACGGCCAATGAAAACTACCCCAACGACCAGGTGTTTACAGGTCCTGAGATGGTGGATAACGTTATAACGGTGGGCTCCCTGGACCCGGTTTACGGACCCCGGTTGGTGTCTTCCTTTTCCAATTACGGGAAATCCAATGTGGATGTCTTTGCGCCCGGAGGCAATGTTTATTCTACCATGCCCGGAAACACCTACGAGTTTCAGGGTGGGACGTCTATGGCTGCCCCTGCGGTCAGCGGGATTGCTGCCCTTATCCTCTCCCGGTACCCGAAGCTCAGCGCTTCCCAGGTAAAAAAGATCATTATGCAGTCCGGACTGCAGGTGACCCTCGAGGTGAACATAGCCGGGGATGAAGCGGTTAAAAAACCCCTGACGGCTATCTCCCGGACGGGTAAAATGGCCAATGCGTATAACGCCCTTATCCTGGCAGACCAGGTTTCCAGAGGCAAAATTTCATTATAACAAATCTTCATGAGGCTTTTCTATTTTTTCTTTTTGGCAGCAGCCTTCGGGCTTCAGGCCCAGGGAAACCATTCCTACTGGCAACAACACGCAGATTACACCATGGATGTTTCCATGGATGTAGAATCATTCCAGTATCAGGGAACCCAAACCCTGGTCTATACCAACAATTCCAGCGATACACTTAACCGGGTATTTTACCATATGTATTTCAACGCCTTCCAACCCGGGAGCGAAATGGATATGCGCTTGCAGAGTGTTGAAGATCCGGATGGCCGGATGACTGAGGAGGGGAAAAGCCGCATCGCCGCCCTGGCCCCCGATGAAATCGGGTATTTAAGAGCCGCCTCCCTGAAACAGGACGGGGTTTCGCTGGACCCCTCCCTGGAAGGGACCGTCCTCGTAGTTCCGCTGAACAAACCCATCCTCCCGGGGGCGAAAACAACTTTTGAAATGGTTTTTAACGGGCAGGTGCCCTTGCAAATCCGACGCTCCGGGCGCAACAGCCGGGAAGGCGTTGCCCTCTCCATGAGCCAGTGGTATCCCAAAATGGCGGAGTTCGATTTTGAAGGCTGGCATGCGGATCCCTATATCGCTCGGGAGTTTCACGGGGTTTGGGCAGATTTTGACGTCAAACTCACCCTGGATAAAGATTATGTCGTTGGGGGAACGGGCTATCTGCAGAATCCACAGGAAGTCGGGCATGGTTATGAAGTCGCGGGGGCTAAGGTCTCCCGCCCCAAAGGGAAAACGCTTACCTGGCACTTTAAGGCCCCGCGCGTCCACGATTTTATGTGGGGGGCAGACCCGGAGTACCTCCACGACATCCTGCCCATGCCCAATGGGCCGGACTTGCATTTTTATTACAAAAACAAGCCTGAACTCCTGGAGAACTGGAAAAAGCTTCAGCCTAAAACGGCCGCTGCCATGGAGTTCTTCTGTAAAATTATAGGGCCGTATCCCTATGAGCAGTACTCTGTCGTTCAGGGAGGTGATGGGGGAATGGAATACGCCATGAGCACCCTGGTAACCGGGGAACGCAGCTATGAAAGCCTCGTTGGGGTCATGGTCCACGAAATGGCCCACTCCTGGTTTCAGCACATACTGGCCACCAATGAATCGCGACACGAGTGGATGGATGAAGGCTTTACGTCTTTTATTTCCGCCTTGTGTATGAACCAGATCATGGAACGCGACAACCAAAACCCGTTCAAGGGTTCCTATAACGGGTATTTGAGCCTTGCCGCTTCCGGTCGCGAACAACCTCTTGCCACCCATGCAGATCGGTATAGTTTTAATTCGGGCTATGGGATTTCGGCCTATAGTAAAGGCGCGGTTTTCCTGGCGCAGCTCGGTTATATCATCGGGCAGGATAAGCTTATGGCTTCCCTGAGGCGGTATTACGACGATTTTAAATTCAAGCACCCCACACCCAACGACTTTATCCGAAGTGCCGAGCGCGTATCGGGGATGGAGCTGGAGTGGTATCTAACAGACTGGACCCAGACCACCAACACCATTGACTACGCCATTGAATCCGTGGAATCCGTGGAAGGCAATGCAAACCAAACGGCCATTACCCTAAAACGTGTCGGGCTGATGCCGATGCCCATAGACCTCCTGGTTGTTTTTAAGGACAATACGCAAAAGACGTATTACGCCCCCCTGAAAATGCTGTACGGGGAGAAGGAAAATCCATATCCGGGCATAGACCGGGAAGTGCTGAAAGACTGGCCATGGGCACAGGAGGTATACACCGTAATGGTGGGTGCCCCCAAAGACCAGATCCTGGCTGTCCTTATAGATCCTTCTCAACTGATGGCAGACATCGCCCCTGAAAACAACGGCTGGCAAGCGGAGTAAGTGGCATCAGTGCCCTGAGAACCAAAAGGTGTTTTTGTAGTCGTCATTCCGGGCTTTGTGTTCCCGGTTACTGATGAGCAAATGCGTCTTGTCCCGCTGCCGGCTTCGGTATCCGAGCAAGTGAAAAATAGGTCGGTTCATAAAGCGGGCTACCGAAAGGTCGACCTCCAGCTTGTCTTTTTCTGAGTCGGTCCACCTTACCCCCGGTAAGCGCGTCAACAATTCGTGTGTCTTCCATTTCCTGAGCCTGGCTGATAGTTTCAGGGCCCAGGACGGGGTCTTTCGAATCAGGAAAAAGCCTTCCTCTCCCTGTTTCTGGTAAAGCGGCATAAAAAGGATGCCTTTTTTCTGCATGGCCACAGGGGTGCCTCGCTCAGACCCCAGGACAGTGCCTTTGGGAAGTGGTTGAAAACTCCGAAAGCCTTCGTTCATCCTGAAGTTGTGGGTGTCCGGCAACTTGTGCCGGTAAAAGACTTCGTAAAAATCATGGTCGGACTCCGAGGCCCGGTCCAGGCGATTATAACTCTCTTCCCTTCCGGGGTAATCGGACAGAAGCCCGGTATATACGAGGGTGAGCCAAATAAAGTCCGCCGCATTCCGGATGGCGGCAGGATCGTCGTGGGTGCCGGATTCAAACCCCAGGGCAACATAGCCCAATTCATTGATATAACTCAACAGGGGGCCCTCGAGGTATTCCTCGATACCAAGGATGACAGGCACGGGGAATATTCGGGAAAAATACCGGTTGATAATGGAGTCATTGATGGTGATAAAAGGCCTCGTCCGGCTGGAAGTCGTATGCAGGTCGATAAAATAAAACGGGGGGGAGTACGATTGCAGGACTTCCTGAATGAGCTCATAGATCAGGACCAGTTCCTTTTCTTCCGTGGAGCGTTCCTGTTCCGTTTTGGCCAAAACGGTTTCCAGACGCGACCTGCTCCAAATCCGATTCAGGTCGTGGTCCAGAAAACGCTCCTTTTGTAGCAGGGCCGGGAGGTTCCCGCGTATCCCGATTAGGGACCCTTTGTCCAAAGCCGCCCCTTCGCACTTCAAAGTGTTTGTAACCTCTGTGAGGGCCGCCACCCCGGCGGGTTCGTTCCCGTGAATTCCTCCAAAAAAGACAACAGTGGGCCCCGGCTTGTCCGAAGTCATGCGACATAGTATTCGTTCACCCGCCACTGTCTTATTTTCTTCCCTCTGGGTTCTTATCATATTACTTAATGTCGTTGGATGTCAGAATCCCTACAAGTATGTTTTCGGCCACCACAGGAAGCCCTTCGAGATTGTGTTCGCTCATCACTTCTTCTGCCTCCCGAACCAGGGTCTCCGGATGAAGTGTTTTAGGGTTTTTCCGCATTACTTCCTGTATGCTCAGGGCATAAATCCTGTCGTCCGCTGCCAGGTCCTTTACATCATTCCAGGTAAGCATCCCCACCAGTTCATTGCCGTTGTTCAATATCGGCAGGTGGTGGATGTCGTTCCATTCCATCATGCCGATGACCAGGGCGGCGCTGTCCTCTTCCTGGGCCGTAATGATTTTGGTACTCATCAGGTCGCCTACCCGCTGCTTCTTTTTGGTGTGTTTGTGCTCATGCCTCCTGCCCCGTCTCCAGGCGTCCACCGGATAGCCCTTGTAAGAGCGTTCGAATAAGGATGCGGTAAGCCTGCGCAGTGCTTCCGGGGCGTTAAAGTCCTTTCTGAGTTCGCGATAGGTCTTCACCATCCACTCCGAACCGTTCTGTGTATTGATCCGATTCTGAATAATGCCGAGATAGTGTTCGGCGTCTTTCCGGCTCACGTTGGCCCGGCTGAGACCTTTATAAGCCATGGGCAGGAAATGCTCCAAAATGAGTTCTTTGGTCGGAATGATTTTCTCCCCCCAGTGAAACTGGGCCGCCATCCCATATCGGGCAGCATTGAAAAAGTTCTTTTTGGCGTCCCTGAAATCCATCTTTTTATGAATCTCTTCCCAATCTTTCGGACGTCCGAGCATCACCCCCACCCAAAACATCATATTCGCGATTTCGTCAGAAGTCGTCGGACCCGAAGGCAGGTACCGGTTTTCTATCCTCAAATGGGGTTTCCCGTGGGTGCGGCCGTAACACAACCGGTTCCAGGGATACACCGTTCCATTGTGGAGGTTCAGGGCGGATAATTTTGGGGTTCTCCCCTCCCGGAGCTCCTGCAGGCTGTCTGACGTATCAAAATCTGTTGAGATC
>NZ_JBAVZJ010000581.1:0-2166 GCF_049588695.1 Robiginitalea sp. | reverse complement strand
CTTATTGGAGGGTGGCGAATTGTACGATCGGGAGGTAAATTTCTGGAAAGACAAACCAGAATCCCTCTTTCAATATTCCAACGTGGGTTATGCGCTGCTTGGTCTCGTCATTGAAGAAGTTACAGGCAGGGCTTTCAATGATTTTATTGAAGAAGAGATTTTTGTGCCCTTAGGAATGGAGCAGGCATACTGGTTTTTGGCAGATATCCATCATCGCAACATTGCACGACCGCACGAAATGCCCACTAAACATACGGACTTTAAAGAACCGAAAGTGCTAAATCACTACGGATACCCGGATTATCCAAGTGGTCAGATACGCACAACCACCGCGGACTACAGTCGATTTATACAGCTTTTTTTAAATGAAGGGATGGTCAACGGAAAACAATTTTTATCTAAAACCTCAATCGAAGATTTTCTGAATGTACAATATCCTGACAAATTCAAATATCAGGCGATTGCATGGAACTACAACGAATTCGACAATTGGATTTATTATTTGCTAATGCCCCGACTCCCATCACACACCGGAGCAGACCCCGGAGTAGCTACCGTGGTGTCTTTTGATCCTGGAAAAAAGATTGGGGCCATCATTTTCACCAATTCCCCTTCGCCCGGCTTTATCAATCAAAAGCGTTTTTACCAGGAAGTTATGAAGAGACTACTCAAAGAGGCAAAGCGGCAGGTAAAGAAGGAAAATAAAAATGTAAAATGAATACCAACAAAGAATAAGCACCATAAAAATGGGCGCTTAAACACCCGTCAGACTAAACGTTGTGTACAAAGCCAGCAAAAACCTCAAAAATAAAACAGGTAAATTACTTAACTTTATCTTTTGGTCGGAATAAGCAGAAGAGACCCTAAATCGAAGTATGCCCCATTACATTATTTATTAGTTCTATGAAAAAGACGCTTAAAATGTTTTCAATGCTATCATTGCTCGTCGCGATGTCATCGTGCTATACGCATAAATTCGCAGTAGGTGACGGTCCTCAATCGGGTGTTGAAGTAACAGGAAAAAACAACTTTTTTGTTTATGGTTTAATTCCTGGAAAAGTAAGTGATCCTCAAGCATTGGCAGATAATGCTGCCGACTTCGAGATAACAGAAAGTATGACATTTGTTGATGGCCTGTTAGGAGTTATTACACTAGGCATCTACACACCAACGACTACTACAATTAAAAAGTAAGACACGTTTTCTGATGGTTTGTGAAAAGAAATTTTCACAGACCATCATTTTTTAATAGAAGTAATGAAGTATATACTAGTTTTAATAGGTATTGGTCTTATCGGCTATGCGTTATTATATTTCATTAAATTAATTGACCTCTTAATGAATTCGCATGAATTTACAAATTATGGTCTCGGGGTTTTAGCAGGTAAAACCATCCTATTTGTATTAGGGATTTTTCTTATGTCTGTTGGGATAAAGCAATTAAGACAAAAAAATCGGGATTCATAACACTTCTATTAAGATAAATAGGTCTTAAAACATATTTGGCATTTGGCCTGTTTTTCAAATTCCTAGCTTCAATACATTCTACAATTTACACTTTCCGCTTGGTGAAGGGGAAAATAAATTCACCTGTTTCTTTCCATCCAGATGCTCCCTGGAAATTACTGCTCGAAGAATTCTAAGAGCTATACGCACGTCGCTGAGAAGCCTTTTAAGGGAATTGACGATTTGCTATCTTAGGCCTATAAGCGTTATATAGTGCATAATGCACTATACACATACGTTGGCATTCATTAAATTGAGATATTATGAAATTAGCAAAAGCACTTTGGATATTAGGAAACCTTCTGGTAAATATTACTATAGGGATTTACATTTATCTTTCGAGTAAAGCACCATTAGATCCCATTGAAAGACATAATTATTTAAACGAGAATTGGGATGTTTATGCAGGCCATTGGAAAGCCGAATTTGTTTTTATGACTATGATTGCAATTGGAGCAATTTATTTCGCTATTAACTTTAAAAAGATTAGTTGGACTTTAGTTTCTGTTGGCCAATTAATTTCACTCAGTTTGTATCCAATTATGCTTGGCGGTTATCAAAATACGCCATTTGAAATTGCAGAAATGGCTAATCAAATGGCTATTGTCGTTTTTGTATTTGGAAATATAGTTTTCCTTGGAGGTCTGATACATCTATATC
>NZ_JBAVZJ010000580.1:0-1819 GCF_049588695.1 Robiginitalea sp. | reverse complement strand
GACTATAATTTATGCTGTAAAAATACGTTTTTCATTAGATAGGGCTCCGGGTAGCCCGCATTAACAAAAAATTAATGGCAATCTTCAGGACTGGCATGGTTTTTTCAGTAATTTAGGGAGTTCATTGTTGCTATGAAAAGGCTAGTATTCACTGGCCTGAAAAAAAAATATTACATGAAAAGGAATTTTGTATTCGCATTTTTGGTCCTTCTGATTGCAGTGGCGTCCTGCAGCTTTACCAACCGGTCTTTTGAATCGGATGACAAGGACAAATTATTACTCGACCTGATTACCTACGTTCTGGAACGCGGGCACTACGAGCCCAAGGATATTAACGATGGGTTTTCCGTCAATGTATTTACAGACTTTATAGAGGAGCTGGACCCCACGAGGCGCTACTTTCTCGAGGAGGATCTTCAGGAGTTCGAGCAGTACAAATATCAGATCGACGACCAGCTTAAGAATACGGATATTTCCTTTTTTAATATCGTGTACGACCGGCTGATGATCCGTATGGACGAAGCCCGTGAAATCTACAGGGAGGTGCTGAATGTACCTTTTGATTACTCACAGGACGAGTTTATCGATGTCGACTATGAGAATGTCGGATATGCAACGGACCGGAGTGAGCTCTCCGATCGCTGGAGAAAGCAACTCAAATACGCCACTATTGGCGCCTATGATGCGAAACTCACCCTGGGTGAGGAAGATGAAGAGGCGGAATCAACCCCGGAAGCAGCAGAAAAGGCGGCCCGGGAAAGCACCCTGGAAACCCTTGAGGATTATTTTGAATTTATTGACGAACTGGAGCGTAAAGACTGGTTTGTCCAGTATATCAATACGATTGTAGAAGAATTTGATCCGCACACCCTGTACTTTCCACCGGAAGAGAAGGAGCAATTCGATGTGAGGATGTCGGGCCGTTTCGAAGGTATTGGGGCGAGACTCCAAAAGCAATCGGAAGGTGCGAAGATCGTAGAGATCATTTCAGGAGGCCCGGTATGGCGCGACCAGCGTCTGGATGTCGGGGATGAAATCCTGAAAGTGGGTCAGGAAGGGGAATCTCCGGTAAATATTATCGGGATGCGCCTGTCGGATGCGATTAAGCTGATCAAGGGCCCCAAGGGTACGGTTGTGGATCTCACGGTGCGCAAAGTAGATGGGACCGTAGAGGTGGTTTCCCTGACCCGTGATGTCGTGGAACTGGAAGAGTCTTTTGCAAAATCTGCCATGATTATTAAGGAGGACCAGAAATTCGGCCTGATCAACCTGCCGCAGTTTTATGTAGATTTTGACGACTACAATGAGCGGAATGCCGCCTCCGATGTAGCCAAAGAAATTGAAAGGCTGAAGGAAGAGGGTATTCAGGGACTTGTACTCGATCTGCGTGACAACGGAGGAGGCTCCCTGAAAACGGTAGTTGATATGGCGGGCTTGTTCATTGAAGAGGGGCCTATAGTGCAGGTGAGGTCTTCTGCCAAAGACAAAGAAATTTATGAGGATAAAGATGAGCGCATCCAATGGGATGGACCCCTTGTTATCCTGGTCAACGAGCTTTCCGCTTCTGCTTCTGAAATACTGGCGGCTGCCATGCAGGATTACAAGCGCGCGGTCGTAATCGGCAGTAAGCAGACTTTTGGTAAAGGAACGGTTCAAAACCTGATTCCACTGGAAAGTATTGTCCGAAGCAATGAATACGGGGATTTGGGAGCTATCAAGCTCACCACTCAGAAATTCTACCGGATCAATGGAGGCTCTACCCAATTAAAGGGGGTGGAGAGTGATGTTGTGGTGCCGGACCGTTATAGCTATATCGACC
>NZ_JBAVZJ010000579.1:0-2233 GCF_049588695.1 Robiginitalea sp. | reverse complement strand
TCTTCTGAAAAAAGGATGAGCCCGACTTTATCGTTGTTCTGCAGGGCTGAAAATGCCAGCGTGGCTGAGATTTCGGTCAAGACCACCCGCTTAAACTGGTTGACGGTACCGAAGAATTCGGAACCACTGACATCCACCATCAGCATCATGGTGAGTTCCCGCTCTTCTTCAAACACTTTTACAAAAGGCTCGTTGTAACGGGCGGTAACGTTCCAGTCAATGCTCCGCACATCATCCCCGTATTGATATTGGCGGACCTCGCTAAAGGTCATACCCCGTCCTTTGAAGGTAGAATGGTATTCACCTCCAAAGATGTCATCGGAAAGACGCCGGGTCTTTATCTCGATCTTACGGACTTTCTTTAAGAGCTCTTTAGTATCCATAATCGTTCACGGGGGTTCGTCTGAAAGGATACGGGATGTCGTTCAGTAACCCTTGGGAATCCCCTATGGTACTTCAATCTCGTTTACTATACGGTTGATGATTTCTTCAGGGGCAACATTTTCAGCTTCAGCTTCATAAGTGATTCCGATCCGGTGGCGAAGCACATCGTGTACAATGGCCCTGACATCCTCTGGTATGACATATCCACGACGCTTGATAAAGGCGTAGCACTTGGCGGCATTTGCCATATTGATACTTCCCCTGGGCGAAGCGCCGAAACTGATCAGGGGTTTCAAATCTTTCAGGTTGTACTTTTCAGGATATCGAGTGGCGAAAACGATGTCCAGAATATACTTTTCAATCTTTTCATCCATATAGACCTCCCGAACGGCCTTTTGGCCGGAGAGAATCTGTTTGAGGCTTACTACCGGGCGAATGTCGGAGGCATTCCCCATCAGGTTCTGACGCATAATCAGTTGTTCCTCATTCATTTTGGGGTAATCGATTACGGCCTTGATCATAAAACGATCCACCTGGGCTTCAGGCAGGGGATAGGTACCCTCCTGTTCCACCGGGTTCTGAGTCGCCATAACCAGAAAAGGCTCATCCAACGGAAAGGTCTCGTCTCCTATGGTCACCTGCCGTTCCTGCATGGCCTCGAGTAGCGCGGACTGCACTTTTGCCGGAGCACGGTTAATCTCATCTGCCAAAACGAAGTTGGCGAAGATAGGGCCCTTTTTGATGGTGAAATCGTTCTCCTTAATGTTGTAAATCATGGTCCCTACCACGTCAGCAGGCAGGAGGTCGGGGGTGAACTGAATCCTTGAAAAACTTCCTTTAACCGTTTTGGCCAGGCTGTTGATCGCAAGGGTCTTTGCCAGGCCCGGAACCCCCTCAAGCAGGATATGACCTCTTCCGAGCAGGCCGATGAGCAAGCGCTCAATCATATGGCGCTGACCTACGATGGCCTTGTCCATTTCTCGAATCAGTAAGTCGATAAAAGCACTTTCCTCAGCGATTTTTTCATTCACTGCACTGATATCCACAGTTTTGGTTTCTTCCATTAAAAAGAATTTAAATTTCGAGCGTCAACACACTGATTTATTGCAACTCGCAAATTGAAAATTTATTTACTGATCCCCTGTTAACGATTGGTTAAAAATAGCGGAAAACCCCCATTTTTATGACCCTTTTAAGGGATTTTCTCATTACTTTCACGTGTATGAAAACCAAAGGATCTTACTCGAGAATTATAGCCGGAACCATGACCTGGGGACAATGGGGCCGGAAGTTTTCCACATCACAAATGTCCACCCTTATAAATCAATGCTTTGAGATGGGTGTCACTACCTTTGATCACGCCGATATATATGGCGGATATACCACTGAAGCGGAATTTGGGAAGGCTTTTGAAAATTGTGGTATTGAACGGGAAAACCTGCAGTTTATAAGCAAGTGTGGGATCCAATACCCTACCGATAAGCGTCCGGTGGGGATCAAACACTATGAATACGGAACGGATTATATTATCCATTCCGCCATTACCTCACTCGAGAATCTAAAAACGGAGTATCTGGACTTGCTTTTATTGCATCGTCCGAGCCCGCTGATGGACCCTGAAGAGGTGGCTGCTGCTTCTTCTGCATTGCGGGATTCCGGTAAAGTCCGTTCTTTCGGGGTTTCAAATTTTACACCCTCCCAAATAGCTCTTATAGAATCGGCTGTCCCGGTTGAAGCCCACCAGTTTGAATGTTCTCTGACAGAAGACACCTCCCTGTGGGACGGGGTATTGGATGATTGTATCACAAACGGTCGCACAGCCATGTCCTGGAGTCCTTTGGGGAGTTAT
>NZ_JBAVZJ010000578.1:0-5112 GCF_049588695.1 Robiginitalea sp. | reverse complement strand
TAAAATAAAGAATTACAGCATTGCGCTAATCCAAACTTTTGCATTATGAAGAACAGCATTATTGGTTTCATTCTCCTCCTTTTTACGGCTGGTGCATTTGCCCAAACAGACCAGGTATCTATTTCCAGGGATTCGGATGGGATGCGTTTGAAGGTTAATGGAGAGGATTTCATGATCAATGGGATGAACTGGGATTATATTCCGATAGGGACAAATACAATAACTGCAGAATTCTGGAAAAAATCTGATGATGTGATCAAGGCCGGGCTCGATACAGAAATGTCCTTGCTGAAAAACATGAACGTTAATGTCATTCGTCAATATACGGGAGTTCCTGCACGATGGATCCGTTATATATATGAGAAATACGGCATTTATACATTGCTGAACCATTCCTTCGGACGCTACGGTCTTACCATCGACGGGGTCTGGATTGAAATTACGGACTATTCGGACCCGAAGACCCAACAGTTTTTGTTGTCCGAGGTGGAGAATTTGGTCCGCGATTACAAGGACACCCCGGGACTCCTGATGTACCTGTTGGGAAATGAGAATAATTACGGCCTTTTTTGGGCAGGAGCCGAAACCGAGGATTTTCCGGATGATGAAGAGGAAAAACAATATGTAGGCGAAAATAGAGGCCGACCCATGTATCGCCTGATGAACGAAGCCTCCAAAAGGATGAAGGCCATGGATGGAAACCACCCCGTGGCCATTTGTAATGGGGATGTCCTGTTTATAGATATCATTGCCGAGGAGTGCCCGGATGTAGATGTATATGGAACAAACGTCTACCGGGGACTGTCCTTTGGGGACATGTTTGACGTGGTAAAAGAGAAGCTCGATATGCCGATTATGCTTACGGAGTTCGGGGCGGATGCTTTTAACGCTATAGATAATAAGGAAGATCAGAAGGCCCAGGCCTTTTATATGGTGGGCAACTGGAAAGAGATCTATGCAAATGCGGCCGGGCTTGGCAAGGCGGGAAATTCTATTGGGGGTTTTACCTTCCAGTTTAGCGATGGATGGTGGAAATACGGCTTTGATGACCGGAAAAACGCCGATGTCCACGATAACAATGCCTCCTGGTCTAATGGAGGGTATGACATTGACCTGCTCGCTGAAGGCGAAAACAATATGAATGAGGAATGGTTCGGGGTTATGGCAAAAGGGCAAACCGATGCCAGGGGCCTTTATGAGCTGTACCCTAGGGCAGCCTATTATGCGTTAAAAGAAGCGCATCAATTGGATCCTTACGAGGCCGGAGTGAACGCCGAATTTGTTGAGAATTATTTCAATAATATCGAGCTCACCGATGCGGTCCTGAGGGCCCGGGGAGACAAAGCAGCCCTGGTTGGGGAAAGCAGCAAATTGTTGCGGGTAAGCAATCTCCAGGCCCGGTTGACGACATACAACACCGGGGGTTCGCTGATTACCACACCTGAGAGTCCGGATCCGGATGTAACCCAGTTCCCGGACGAACTTGGTTTTGATCATATGCAATCCTTTTTCTTTGGTATTGAAGGGAATCCCGCCTCCAATGTGCGGGCCGAAGTTAACTTCAATGTTTTGGGAAATGTGGCGACCAACCCGATAGACGAGATCTTTTATGAAAACGTCGGAAGGCCTGTTACTGTGGTCAATGAAGAGGGCGAAGAAGTTCTGGTTACAGACCAAAACAGGGTGCGGGTTTACAACGCTTCCTTTGAGTGGAACGCCAAAGATTTCGATGTCAGGGGTTTTTACAGAACCGGACATTACCATTGGGGGTATGAAGGGGACTTTTTCGGATTGTACCCGGAGGCCAACTACGGGCCGAACCTGGATATTTATAACGGTGAAATCGCAGGATTTGAAATCGACGGAAAACGCGCCATTGATGGTCTAAAAGCAGCTTTCGGGCCCCAGCTGTGGTGGGGTGCGAACCCGGCAGTCCTCTTGAAATACGGTAGGAAGATTGGAAAATTTGATGTTACCGGGGTATTCCATGAGGATATTGACGACTTTGGAACCATTGTTTCCTCCCTGGCTGTACCCCAGCCAAGGACGCGGCGTGCCACGATTGCCATCGAGCGGGAATTTGGGGATGTTGGAATACAAATTGGTGGTATCTGGGGAGGGCAACCCCTGAACGGCAGACAATTCCAGTTTACCGAAGACAACCCGGACTACGACCCTACTAACCCGGAGGGTGCTTCCAAGTACATTATTTATACGGATGAGGTCAATTCCGAGGATAACTGGGGTGGAAAAGCAAAAATCACCTTCTCCAAAGGAAAGTTCAACTGGTATGCCCAGGGGGCTATCCAGGGACTGGTTGCCGGAGGTGGCTATGACCAAACCAAAACATTTACCGGATGGAAACTCAAGGATACCGGTAGCGGGAATCAAACCAATTTCCTTTCGGGTTTCACCTATTCCTTCGGGAACCTGCAGGTTGCACCGAACTTTTTATGGCAAAAACCCATTGTTGGCCCAATGCCGAATGATGTTCAAGCTCCGGGCAGACTCCGCAATATTCTTGACGATCCCTTTGTGGTTCGTGCCAACCGGGAGACTGTGGCAGGGGAGATCCTCTTCACCTGGGATCCCACCCCGGGAACCTGGATGTACGAGTGGGACAATGACCGTGCAGAGGATGCCCCGTTTGCCGTCAGCGCAGGCTTTGTATTCCGGCATTTGCCCACCACCATGGATGCAGCGATTGGTTTCCAGGACGACCGGACCTTATTTCCTTTTCCCAATTCGGTCCCTGCCCGGGATTTATGGGAAACCCATGCACGTATCGTTTCGAAAATCAACCCGGATTTCGGACTCGTAGCCAATGTATATTTTGGGAATGCCCAGGCTAATGGCGACTCTCCCCGGGTAATTGATCGTATCGGGGCAGATATTCGGATGATCTATAAAAAACTGAAGGTGCAGCATACCTTCAAATTAAATGATTGGGGGCCTTTTGATTACCACCGTGATTTTAACCTGACGTATCCTGTACAGCTCATGTTGGATGTATCTACCACCCTGGGAATCCCGGATTGGTTTGTCCTTCCCAATACCCAGATTGGAATTCGGGGCACCTGGAGAACGATGAACGAGTTTTCTCCCAGGTACGCGCCGAACAGAGCCCTGGAATTTGCAGATAGCCCGATAATCAGCCCGGTAGGATTCCCCGACGGGACGGAGTGGGAGATCCGCACGTACATTCACATAAACATTGGTAAATAAAAAACGAAGTAAAATGGAGAACGGACGGTTTATTTATCTTAAAAATACACTACTGGCTTTCAGCATGCTTGCGCTACTGACTGCATGCGAACGGGAAGTTTCTGATCAGGTTGCCTTTGCCACCTTTCCGACAAACCCCGAGGTATTTATAGACGGTTTTAGCGGAGGCCTCGAATACCTGCCTTTTGACGGGTCCAAACTGGATGCATTTTCAGTGGATCCTGATGTGAAATTCGCGGGTACGACCAGCATGCGCTTTGATGTACCCAATTTTGGGGATCCCACAGGTTCTTTTGCAGGTGCTGTTTTTCCAGACATGGGCGGACGGGATTTGTCGGGCTATGACGCCCTTACCTTTTGGGCTAAAGCCACTGAAGCTGCCACGGTGAATGAAATTGGATTTGGAGTTGATTTTGGGGAAAACAAATATCGGGTAAACCTCCCGAATCTGCGCCTGGGTACCGGATGGAATAAATACACCATTCCCATACCGGAACCCTTTTTACTCACTGTAGAAAAAGGCATGTTCTTTTATGCTGCAGGACCCCAGGATGGCGATGGCTTTACATTCTGGATCGATGAATTGCAATTTGAGCGTCTCGGAACTTTAGGCCAGCCCAAACCTGCGATCTTTAATGGGGAAGACCGGGTCGAAACAACTTTTCTCGATGTGGAAATCCCGATTACGGGCCTGACCCAGACTTTTAATCTGGGTTCTGGAGGGAACCAAACCGTGTCGGCCGCCCCTGCCTACTTTGATTTCAGCTCTACAGACAATGAAGTGGCCCGTGTCAGTGAGTCCGGAGTGATTACCATTGTGGGTACGGGTACTGCTACAATAACCGCTTTACTCGGTGGCGTAAAAGCCGCCGGCTCCCTGACTGTCGAGGTGGAAGGCAGTTTTCAAACCGCCCCGCTACCTCCTGCCCGGAACCCTGAAGATGTCATCTCCGTATTCAGTGATGCCTATGCAAATGTCCCTGTGGAGTACTATAACGGATTTTTTACTCCTGATGGACAAACCACCCTGGGTGGGGCAGATATCAATATTGGCGGAGATAATGTGATCCGCTATACCGATTTGAATTTCGTGGCAATTAAGACACTTAACACGGTAAATGCCAATGAGATGACGCATTACCATCTCGATATAGTCGTAGAAGACCAGCAAATCTCCGATGGCGATTTTATCCGTGTATTATTAGTGGATGCCGGACCGGATAATGTCATTGGAACAGGGGATGATACGGAGGCTTCTGTGGAATTTGACAACCAAACCCTTGTCTCCCGGGAGTGGGTGAGCCTGGATATTCCGTTGACGGATTTTGTTGGATTGAATACAGGTAACCTTGCCCTGTACTTCTTTGTTTCAGATGCCACGATTTCAAATATCCTGTTGGACAATATTTATTTCTACAAAGAATAGAACTGCTGAAAAAGAATTGAAAAGAAAGTGTCATGATTGAGAAAATAGAAAACATAAGAATGCATAAGCCACATCCGCCCGAAGGGAAGGGCAAAGGCAGCTTCCCCGGCCTGATAATGACAATTCTCCTGGCAGCTATTTTAAGCCTGAATCTGGGCTGTAGCTACGGAGAAGACCAGGTGGTGGCCAATTTTACGGAAATAACAGTCCAGGATGAATTTGATGCGGACGGTGCGCCAGACAGTTCCATATGGAATTATAATATTGGTACCCGGGGCGATGGATGGGGTAATAACGAACTGCAATATTATACAGATCGTCCGGAGAACATCATTGTCCAAAACGGATATTTGATTATCACGGCCAAACAGGAGAATTTCGAAGGATCATCCTACACGTCCGCCCGGATTCTCACCAAAGATAAGTTCGAACAGCGGTATGGCCGTTTTGAAGCCCGGATC
>NZ_JBAVZJ010000577.1:0-2953 GCF_049588695.1 Robiginitalea sp. | reverse complement strand
CAGGTTCCCCAGAAATCGTGGTTGACCGAGAGCACAGTTCCTTTTTCATCCGGGTCAAAGCTCGCCTGAAAAAAGCGATATCCCTCATGGTCCAGCACGTGATTCATAAAAATATCGTAGTCAAATGTGCGCTCATCATTCACCGTTATCTTACTCATAAATGCAGAGTAGGCCTTTTCGGTACCGGGGTATTTTTCGGCGATAAAATCATTAAGGGTTATGCTAAAGGGCAACTCTCGTATTTTTGACCCATAAGCAGCGCGGAAAGTCAGTTTTCCAATGGTAAAAGGTTCGCTGTACTGCAACCGGCCTTTACTCCCAAGCAGGGCCTTTTGAACCGTCTGGCCCTGCGAAGTGACCTCAATCAGCATAGCGTCAGGATCGTTATCGTTCCGTTCCCCATCGGGAATCCGAACGGCCTGGTAACTCCCGCGAACAGGGAGTTCTGGCAATACAAACTGCAGATTTCCCAGGGTATAGAGGGATCGCAAATACAGCGTCTGGGTACTGTCGTTGGTCAGGGTGCCACTGAACTGGTCAGCCATCCGCATAAAACTCCCTGCGAAAGGAGAGCGGATTTTAAACCCTTCAGGGGTCTCCAGAATGTTGATAGCGCCCTCTGTCAACTGGTTATAGCTGAAAAGGATATTGTGGATACTCTCTACCTTGCCTTCCTGTAAATAATGCTCATGCCTTCCGCCATCACCGGCCTCGACTATTTTGATATATTTTGAGCCGGAGTCGTCCGGCACAATTTCCATTCGGGCTCCTTCAATAAAACCTGCAAAGGATATTTTTAAAGGTATTGTATCGAAATCGACCTTCCAGGGGAGATTCGACTGAATCGCCTGTTCGGTGACGATCAGGTCATCCTCCAAAGGAAGGCGTTGCAATTGTCCGTCCTTTTCACCGTCCACCAGCACGGTCAGGTACGTTTTGTCGGAATAGAAAACTTTTTCCGTAGCCCCTTCCCTTATGGGCATCATACCCTCATAACTGATGTACCGGGTTATAAAAGCCCCCACTATGATCAGGATCCAGGAGAGGTGGAGCAAGAGTACCGGCCATTTTTCCCTTCGAAGCAGCCGGTAGCGCTTAATGTTGCCAATGAAATTGATCATAAAAAAGACCATAATCACTTCAAACCACCACGCATTGTAAATCCAGATACGAGCGGTGGCTGTACTATACCAACTTTCAATAAACGTCCCAAAGGCCATGGCTACAGCCATAACAAGGAACAAAACAGCCATCAATCGGGTAGAGAAAAGTAGTTTTCCCAGAGTCTTCAACATGTTTTTAGTGTCTAGTGGTCTTCTAAAATAAGCTAAACCGACACAAAAATAAAACAGGGGGGGCACTACCCCTAATTCCAATTGTTAAAAGGTCATTTTTTTATGAGTTGCTAGATGAAATACCATGTTTTCAGCAATTTTCGATGATCCAACGGACCGCCATTTTAAACCGGGATATGGGAGATTTGTTGATGCATTTTAAACCCGGGGTCAAGAGGGCTATGATTATATCTTTATTTTTACGCCGTGATTCGCGTTGTTCTTATCGGAAGTGGTAACCTCGCCTACCATCTGCACAAGGCTTTATTGGGGGCTCAGGATGTTTCGCTTGTAGGATTGGTTGCCCGCCGGCCTGAAGCCCTTGCTGGCTTTGAGGCTGGCCTCCCCAAAAAAAAGCTGGGTGCCACCCCGGACGCAGCTGATGTGTTTATTCTTGCAGTAGCCGATAGTGCCATAGCGCAAGTTATGGGGCACTACCAGGGAAAAGAAGGGCTTTTTGTGCATACCTCAGGTGCTATGGGTTTAGAGGTTTTAAAAGGCGCTTCGCGACAGGGTGTGCTCTATCCGTTGCAAACTTTTACCAGGGAGCGGCCGCTTGATTTCCAAAAAGTACCCTTGTGCATCGAGGCGGCCAAAGAATCTGATACTCAGCTCCTCACTGCCCTGGCGCGTTCGCTCAGTTCACAAGTACATGAAATACCTACCGAAAAACGCAGGGCACTGCACCTTGCCGCTGTTTACGTCAATAATTTCTCCAACCATATGATGTACCTTGGAGAGACGATTTGTGCGGGGGCAGGGCTTTCAAAAAACATTCTCGGCCCCCTGCTCGAAGAAACCTGCGCAAAAGCAACGGCCCTTTCAGCCTATTCAGCACAAACAGGCCCGGCCCGCAGGAATGACACAGAAACACTGCAGGCCCATTTACACATGCTGATCGGGGAAAAAGACAAAGAACTCTACACTAAAATCTCTGAATCCATATACCGAACTTATGAGCAGGAACTATAAAGAACTCCTTGAGAATGTCACCACCTTCGTTTTCGATGTGGATGGGGTCTTTACCGACAGTACCATTATGATTACCACAGAGGGCGAACTCCTCAGGACGATGAATGTCCGCGACGGGTATGCGGTTAAAACAGCCCTCAACCAGGGGTACCGGGTTTGCATTATCAGCGGAGGATCGAACGAAGGCGTACGTCAACGCCTGCAGGGCCTCGGTGTCACGGATATCTACCTGGGGGCTGCCTTTAAAGAGGAGTCCCTGCGGGAATATCTGCTGGATTACGAAATACAGGCTGAGGAAATCCTTTATATGGGGGATGACATTCCCGATATCCCGGCTATGCAAATGTCGGGTATGGTCGTTTGTCCACAGGATGCCGTCCCGGAAGTTAAACGAATCTCCCATTATATTTCACATCTCAATGGCGGGGAGGGCTGTGTACGAGACATTATCCAGCAGGTGCTTAAGGTGCGCGGGCACTGGCATACACACTTCGACGCCGCGAACGATTAAACCCATACATGGTACAGTTTGGATTTCGAAAAATAATACTGGGCTCAGGCTCCCCGAGAAGGAAATTTCTTTTGGAGTCCATGGGTCTGAAGGTAGAAATCATCCGGTCGGATGTTCAGGAAGTATATCCCCCAAC
>NZ_JBAVZJ010000576.1:0-7465 GCF_049588695.1 Robiginitalea sp. | reverse complement strand
TTGCAACCGCTGTAAATGGTAACTCCACTGCTGCTCTTGGACTTGTACACCCGGATACTGGAAATGGCGTCGTTAAACTTTTCCGGGAGGCATCGGACGTCACTTGTATACGTTTCATGTGACCCGTCAAAATGGTTGGACTTGTAAACGGTGACGGACCATCCTTCCGGTACGCGTATGGAGGAAATGCGGTCGTTTCCAATGGAGAGGTCCTTGTCATCGTATTCCCCTTCGTACATCCGTTGCCGGTCCCCTTTAAAGTCACAACCGCTGTAAACGGAAACATGGTCCTGGGCGCCCAGGATTAAAACCCCGAAAAGGGTCAGGAAAAGGGTGTTCAGTATTGATTTTTTCATAAGACACATGAATTTGAAATAAATTTTTAGAGGTTCAAATTACGGAATTAAGTCCAAGGGTCAAAACGGATATTTATACCACAGGGCGGAATAATTAAAGAGCCACAAGTGCAGCATTAAAAAAGGGCACCTGAATGTCAAGTGCCCTTTGGTCTTAGGGTCAGGAAAACCGGATCTTATCCTAGTTTACCGGTTCGAGGTCTTTTTTGGCCAGGTACCAGTCTACTTTTTCAAGACTGTCGTCATCCAGTCGCTCGTTGAGCTCATCCAGGGATTTGGGTGGGGGTACGATTACTTTATCCCCCTTTTTCCAGTCCAGTGGCATGGCCACTTTATATTTATCGGCAATCTGGAGGGCCTCAAGGGCTCTAAGGATCTCATCCATATTTCGCCCCACGTTGAGCGGATAATACATGATCAGGCGTATTTTCTTTTCAGGGTCGATAAAGAAAACGGCGCGAACGGCAGCTGTTTCACTCTCATTGGGTTGGAGCATTCCGTATAATTTGGCCACCTTCATGTCCAGATCGGCAATAATGGGAAAGTCGAAGTAGACCCCGGTGTTTTCGCGAACATTCTGAACCCAACCCAGGTGGGCGTGGACACTGTCGATGCTCAGGCCCATCAACTCCGTATTCAGGGCCTCAAATTCCCGTTTTCGGGTGGCAAACCCACTCATTTCCGTGGTGCATACCGGTGTGAAATCTGCGGGGTGGGAAAATAATACCACCCACTTGTCCTTAGCAAATTCAGAGAATTTAATTTTCCCTTTGGTCGTCAGGGCTTCAAAATCGGGGGCGATGTCCCCGATTCTGGGCATTGTATTTGTTATTTGAGGAGTTTCCATAGTCGTTGTGTTTTTGGATTTTAATTCACTTGGATAAAGGTAAGATATGGAAACCTCCAACTCAGTAACCCATGTTACAGGAAGCCTGAATTGGGCTAAATATATCTGAATTTGTGTGCTGGGATGAATAACCTTTGGATTCCCTCAGGATATGTATATTAGGGGTCCAATAACATACCTATGGAATTTGAGTGGAAAGGGGTCATGCCTGCCCTGACGACAAAATTTGATAAGACCGATCGTCTCGACCTCGACTTATTTGACAAAAATGTGCGGGCACAACTCGATGCCGGGGTTAGCGGCCTTATTCTCGGGGGTACGCTCGGGGAGGCCAGTACCCTGGAACCCGGGGAATTGAAGGCACTCACAGAGAAAGCAATCGAAACGGCCCATGGCGATGTACCTGTGATCTTGAATGTCGCTGAAGGGAGCACCAGGCGTGCACTTCAGGCGGTAAAGACTGCGGAGTCCTGCGGTGCAGATGGGCTGATGCTCTTACCCCCAATGCGATATAAACCTACAGGTCAGGAGACTGAAACCTATATTCGGGAGATTGCCGGGAGTACGGACCTGCCGATTATGGTGTATAACAACCCGGTGGATTACGGGACTGAAGTTACCCTTGACATGTTTGAATCCCTGATGAAGGATTGCCCGAATATCCAGGCCGTGAAGGAATCGACCCGGGATGTTTCCAACGTAACCCGTATACGAAATGCATTTGGAGATCGACTCAAAATCCTATGCGGAGTGGATACCCTGGCCCTGGAAAGCCTTGCTATGGGTGCTGATGGATGGGTAGCAGGACTGGTTTGTGCTTTTCCGCGCGAAACTGTGGCTGTTTACGCACTGGCTAAGACGGGCCAATTGGAAGCTGCCCTGGCCATTTATCGCTGGTTTCTGCCCTTGCTGGAGCTGGATATCAACCCGCAGCTGGTGCAGAATATCAAGCTGGCTGAAAAGATGGTAGACCTGGGTTCGGAGGCCGTGAGAAAGCCGCGCCTTCCACTCTCAGGAGCCGAGCGCAAAAGGGTTGTCGGCATTATAGAAGACGCGTTGAAGATCCGTCCGGGCCTACCCGACTATTTAACGTTGTTATGACACAGCTCCCTAAATCCCACTAAGGGCATGGAATTGCCGTTGGGGGTTTTTAAGAATAAGAAGTTACTCATTTACAGGGGCTCCCCGTCCCTCCCGATACTAAAAATATCCTTCTAATATGCAATTTCCAATCACAGGTTTCCAATTGCTCGGCTATTCTGAATCTGCCCTGGGCAAAAACACCTTCCAAACAATTAATCCCCAAACGGGTTCCCCAACACCCTGGAAATTTTTTGAATCTACGGATAGTGAGGTTCATACGGCCATGGAGATGGCTGCAAGTGCTTTTAAGACATATAGCCATTTGCCCGGGAAAGATCGGGCCGACTTCCTCAGGGCCATCGCGGCGGAACTTGAGGAGCAACAGGAGCATCTCGTATCCGTTTATATGCAGGAATCCGGTTTGCCGGAGGGTCGCGCCCGAGGGGAACTCGGACGGACTACAGGTCAGTTAAGGGCCTTTGCGGCAGTTGCAGAATCATCTTCATGGATGGAAGTGCGGATCGATACAGCCCAACCGGATCGGACCCCCCTGCCCAAACCCGATATTCGCAAATGTATGCGACCCCTTGGCCCGGTAATTGTTTTTGGGGCCAGCAATTTTCCATTTGCTTTTTCCACCGCTGGGGGAGACACAGCCTCGGCCCTGGCAGTAGGCTGCCCGGTAGTCGTCAAAGGCCATCCGATGCACGCCGGGACATCAGAGGCCGTGGGGCGATGTATTCAAAGGGCTGCGCGCCAAACGCAAATGCCCGAAGGGGTTTTTTCACAACTGCAGGGGAGTGGTACGGGTTTAGGGGCTGCTTTGGTCAAACACCCCGCCGCAAAAGCAGTGGGCTTTACGGGGAGTAAAGCCGGAGGCCTGGCCCTTACGCGCCTGGGGGCCGAGCGAAAGGAGCCCATTCCCGTATTTGCCGAAATGGGCAGTATAAACCCCGTCGTGGTTTTGCCGTCGGCCACGGAACCGGGAAAAGGATGGGCAAAAGCCTATGCCCAGTCCGTTACCCTTGGCGCCGGGCAGTTTTGCACCAATCCCGGGTTGGTTTTGGGCATAAAGGGATCGGGCTGGACAGCATTTTCCAAAGTCCTGGCGGCCGAGGTTGATGCAGTGGGTACGGCCTGTATGCTGCATTCAAACATAGCAGCTCAGTACCAGTCATTACGGGCTGACTTTTTTGCTCAGCCTGGCGTTACCCGGATAACTGCCAGGGTGGATAATGAGGGCGATACCCGGGCGAACGGAGCCGTGGGAGTGGTCAGTGCCGCTGCATTTAGAAAGAATCCCAGCTTAAAGAGGGAGGTGTTCGGGCCGTTTACCCTTTTGGTGACTTGTGAAGATCACGAAGACCTGGTGAGAACGCTTCCGGGATTAGAGGGGCAATTAACCGCTTCACTTTTAGGTAATGAAACGGAAATTCAATCGGCTTCAGATGTAGTTGCCCTCCTGGGAGAAAAAGCGGGCAGACTGCTGATCAACGGCGTGCCCACAGGAGTAGAAGTATGCCCGAGTATGCACCATGGTGGCCCCTTTCCGGCAACTACGGATTCCCGGTTTACTTCCGTCGGAACCGATGCGGTTAAACGCTGGATCCGGCCGCTGTCCTACCAGAACCTGCCCGGGGGAATCCTCCCCCCGGCGTTGAAAGATGACAATCCCCTTGGAATCCTGAGAATGGTCAATGGGCAAATGACTGACGGCCCAATATGATTTAGCGCCTATGAAACAAAGGCATGTATTTAAATGCATCGACGGCCACACTGCCGGTAATCCGGTACGTCTGATCGCAGAAGGAGGCCCGGTGCTGGAGGGCAACTCCATGAAAGAGCGCCGCCAGCATTTCCTAAGGGAATATGACTGGATCCGCAAGGGGCTCATGTTCGAACCCAGGGGGCACGACCAGATGAGTGGCAGCATCCTCTATCCGCCGGCAAACCCCGAAAATGATCTGGGAATCCTCTTCATTGAAACCAGTGGATGCCTTCCTATGTGCGGGCATGGGACAATAGGTACGATTACCATGGGCATTGAAGAGGGGTTGATTCATCCCCGCACCCCCGGGGAGGTCCGTTTGGAAACCCCCGCCGGACTGGTCAAAATCAGATACGGACAGGAGGGGAAAAAAGTGACTTGGGTAGCCCTAACCAATGTCCCTTCATTTCTCGCCGCCCGGGATTTGGAAGTAGACAGCCCTTTGGGAAAACTGCAATTTGATGTGGGATACGGGGGGAATTACTATGCCATCATCGATCCTCAGGATAATTATAGGGATTTGGCGGATTTCAGTGCTTCGCAGCTCATCCGAATCTCACAATTGCTCCGACCCGCCATAAATGCCAATTACCCGAACCGGTTTATCCATCCGGAGGATGAAACAATTCGCGATGTGAGCCATGTTTTATGGACGGGGCTCCCAATTTCCGATACCGCTACTTCCCGCAATGCCGTTTTTTATGGGGATAAGGCGATAGACCGATCGCCCTGTGGTACCGGAACCTCGGCCCGAATGGCCCAATGGGTCGCTCGCGGGCGCCTTGAGGTCGGAGCTGTTTTCAACCATGAAAGTTATATTGGGTCATGCTTTGAAGGCCGGGTCCTCGAGAAGGCTGCCATAGGTGATTTCGACGGTATCATACCCGAAGTTAAGGGGTCCGCCTGGATCCATGGGTACAATACCCTCGTCATCGACCCGGACCATCCCTATCCGGAAGGTTTTCAGGTGGTGTAACAGAAAATGAACGGCCAGAATCCCATATGACCGGGGTCATTTCCAATTTCCTTTATTTTCAAGATTTTGAATTTTTCATATTGCTACAGGGTATGTTTGCAATTGCTGTGGAGTATATCTATGGTTACCGGGGCAGCTTCAAAACTTTTGATAACTTTCCCTGTAAGGAAGTGGGTGAAAATCCTACTTTTACAGTGGTGAATCTAATACAATGATTATGTCAGAAAAGATAGAACGTTTTGAAACTCTGATTTTAGGCTCAGGCCCTGCGGGGTATACCGCAGCGATTTATGCCGCCCGCGCTGATTTAAAACCCGTTATGTACACAGGTATGGAGCCGGGTGGACAGCTCACTACAACTACGGAAGTGGATAATTTTCCGGGATATCCCCAGGGAATAGACGGGCCGACCATGATGGTGGAATTGCAGCAACAGGCTGAGCGTTTTGGAACTGAAGTGCGCATAGGAATGGCTACGGCGGTGGAATTTAGCGATGAGCCGGGAGGCATCCATAAAGTGACTATCGACGATTCGAAAGTAGTAGAGGCCCACACGGTTATTATCGCAACGGGAGCCTCTGCGAAATATTTGGGAATCCCTAGTGAACAACGCCTTAGGGGTGGAGGTGTTTCCGCCTGCGCCGTTTGTGACGGATTCTTCTATAAAGGTCAGGATGTCGCCATAGTAGGAGGGGGGGATACCGCTGCTGAAGAAGCGTCTTACCTGGCTAAGATTTGTAGTAAGGTGACCATGCTGATCCGAAAAGACTATATGCGGGCCTCCAAAGCCATGCAGCACCGCGTGGAGAGCCTGTCCAATATAGATATCCGCTACAACACCGAGGTAGATGAAGTTTTAGGGGACCAGGTAGTGGAAGGCCTCAGGATGGTTAATAACCAGACGGGGGAAAAAGAAGAAATCCCGATTACAGGTTTTTTTGTAGCCATAGGCCATAAACCCAATACAGATATCTTTAAAGGACAGTTGGATATGGATGATACGGGTTACGTCATTACTGAGGGAAAATCTACAAAAACCAACAAGCCGGGTGTTTTTGCCAGTGGTGATGTTCAGGATAAAGAGTATCGGCAGGCCGTTACAGCGGCTGGTACCGGTTGCATGGCCGCCCTGGACGCCGAACGGTATCTCGCCTCAGTAGAATCGGAGGTAAGTGTTTCCTGATACTTATTTACCGGTTAAGAAACCCCTGTTTTTTGAGCTACTTTACTACCCGCTTGTAGTTTTCTGAAAACGTGCGTTGCCCTTCCTCGTCCAGTTGGATCTGGCTGTAGGTGTCCCCATCGATTATGAGTTCAAAACTGAACTGTCGTATGGTGTCAAGGGCTTCCATCATGTAATGGTCCCCGTATTCGATGACCTCAATTAATTCATCCTGGGTAATTCGATAGCTCCCGAATCCAAACCTTCCTATAGTATCGTTGGGGTCGGTACGGGACCACATAACCCGTCCGTTGTAGTACATTTTCACCTGCCGATACCCCGGGACGAGGTCAACAGTGTCCCTGATATTCTCCTCGGCATAATTATAAAAGCTCTGCAGTTCCCAGGTGCCTTCCAGCGAATGCATAGATTCTGCATTTGGGGGTCTTTCAGCGGTTGTGCTTATGAGTAACACGGCTAAAACTAAAGTTCCTAAAATCTTTTTCATGGTTGTGTATTTAGGTCAATAAATCCTTAAAAATATACGACATAAATTATTTAAATGCGGTATATATTAAGATAAAAATGAAGAATATTCTAATAAATATAGGTCATTAGTGAAAATGAAACAATTTGCTTAAAACCGTTTCAGCACCTGGGCGAGTTTTTCTAAATGTTCCTTCCGGTGGGCAGAAGAAATTACGATGCGTTTGGGAGAGGAAGAGCCGGCCTCGGCCGCATATTCAAAATCCGTAATCAAGATCCGTTGCTCCCTGAGGTATTTGGCCAGTTTGGGATTGGTAAAGTAAAATACCGGATAGGGAGGCTGCGATTTTAAAAGTTGAAGGGGGTTGGCGAGTTCGTGGAAGTACCCCGTGTTTTGAAGCAAACGTTTGTATTGTTGTTCGTACCAACCTTCGCTCAGGCCCACGCCAAGGGCCGCCACTCCGGCCGGAGGTGCCGGGCTGGCCCCTTCGAAAAATGGAGTTTTCCTGAGTTGATCCAGGATACGAGCAGGGCCCGCCACCATACCTGCGGTAATCGCCAGGGCCTTTCCAAGGGAACTGCAGAGGAGTAAATCCTTAAAGTTTAATTTCTGGAGCGCTTTCCAGGAACCACTTCCATGGGAACCACAAACCCCAATACCATGGGAATCGTCAGCGACCAGGATGCACTTCTCGGGCAGGGCCTCAAGCCGTTCTAAAATAGGCCCGGGTGTGTCTTCTCCCCCCACGGTATCTGTAAAAACCACAGGTGTCCGGTCCTTTTGTAA
>NZ_JBAVZJ010000575.1:0-1706 GCF_049588695.1 Robiginitalea sp. | reverse complement strand
GAAGGGAAAAAATTGTGTGGTTACCGGGGGGAATTCCGGCATTGGATTTGAAACTGCCCGGGCCCTGGCTGAGGAAGGTGCCAATGTGCTGATCCTGAGCCGGAACGAGGAAAAGGCGGAAGCCGCTGTGAAATCGATCCGGGCGCAAGCCCGGGGGAATAAGATTGATTATGTCCTGGCTGACCTGAGCTCGCAAACGAGCATCCGCGAAGCCTCAAAAAACATCTTAAGTGATTTTAAGAGCATCGACATCCTGGTGAATAATGCGGGGGCGTGGTTTTCAAAACTAGGGCTCACTGCGGATGGGGTAGAGCGGCAGTTCGCAGTGAATCACCTGGCCTACTTCCTTTTGACGAAGGAATTAATGAAGGGGCTGGAGACTTCAGAGGACGGTCGCATTGTTTGTGTAGGATCCGATTCGCACTTTCACGGCAAGATCCACTTCGACGATGTTTCCCTGCGTAAGAATTATCACGGTCTCCGGGCCTATGCCCAGTCCAAACTGGCCAATGTAATGTTCGTCTATGAACTGGACAGGAGGTTAAAAGAACGAGGCATTGAGCACATCGATGTAAATTGTGTACAACCCGGCCGGGTCAATACCGATATTGGATTGAAACACACCATTTCGTTCCACTCCCTGGCCTGGCGCATTCGCCGCATTGGGGGGCTAACCCCCGCACAGGGAGCTGCAACCTCAATTTACCTGGCATCACAGGAGCAGGTTAATGGACTCAGTGGAAAGTATTGGGACAAATGCAAACCCAAGCCTTCTTCCCCTGCGTCCTATATACAGGAAGACGCCGCGAGACTTTGGGAAATTTCAGAATCTTTGTGTGGGGTAGGGGATTACTTTGAAGGACTTACCTCCGTATAAGACCGGAACATCTTTTCCAGGATCTGCATTTTAAGGGGCATAGGGAGCATCCGGTGGAACCTGTTAATCCAGCGGTTCATTCTCCCGGGATGGATGATTAACCGACCCTCGAGTAAATTTTTAACTGCATATTTGGCTACCTGGTCCGGGTAAAGCGCCATCATTTGGCCTTTTTTACCCTGGTTCTCCAGGCGTTTGAGGCCTTCTTCATTGGTGGGCACGGGCCCCGGGCATAGAATACTCACACGCACGCCGGAACGCTGCACTTCTTTACTCAAGGCCATGGAAAAGGCATAGACAAAGTTTTTAGTCCCCGTGTACACCGCCTTATAGGGAATAGGTAAATTGGCCTCCATACTGCTCGTGTTCATGATATAGCTTTCCTCCAGTGTTTTCAGATCCGGCAGAAACTGATGGGTCATGGCAATGTAGGCCTTGGTATTCAAATCAATCATTTGATTATAGCGGCTGAGGGGCACGCTTTCAAAAAAACCGCTTGCCCCGAATCCCGCATTATTGATCAGGTATTTTACGACATAATCGTTCTCATTACACCAGGCGTAGATGGCAGCCGCAGAGAGTGCATCCGTCAGGTCAACGGGAAAACACTCGGCACGGATGTCGTAATTGTCCTGCAGGTCTTTTTGGATGTCATATAAATCCGGGGTATCCAGAGCAATTAGGAGCGTATTGATTTTCCTTCTGGCAAATTCTTTGGCGATTTCACGTCCAATACCCAGGCTCGCACCGGTGATCAGAGCGTATTCATTATTTGATTCCATAAGAGGCTAAAGCTATTACACCAAAAGTTAAGGGGCCCAAGATAGTA
>NZ_JBAVZJ010000574.1:0-2350 GCF_049588695.1 Robiginitalea sp. | reverse complement strand
CGACGCCCTTCTGGAACTCGGGAACTCCTATGTTCAGGAAGGGGAAAATACCCAGGCAGTTGAGGCATATGACCGCCTGATAAATTCCTACAGGATGAGCTCTCTGGTACCCACCGCCATGATGCGTAAAGGGCTGGTCTACTACAATGGGGGGGATAACCAAAAGGCACTTGAGGTCTTTAAAACGGTCGCCCGGGATTATCCGGAAAGTGATCAGGCTGTCCAGGCCGTGCAGACGGCCAAACTCATCTATGTGGATATGGGCGAGGTAGATGCGTATGCCCAATGGGTACGCGGTTTGGACTATGTGGAAGTGACTGATCAGGAGCTGGAGGCGGCCTCCTATGAAGCTGCGGAACGGCAATATATGGAAGGAAATACGACACGAGCGGAAAAGGCTTTTGTTTCCTACCTCCAGCAGTTTCCCAATGGAGGGCGGAATATAGAAGCGCGGTTTCGTTTGGCCTCGCTGTATTTTGACAAAGGGGAGTCCGGGAAAGCCCTGGATTACTTTAAAACCGTAGCTGAGTCCGGAAGTGGGGAGACGGCTGAACAATCCCTTACCAGAGTCTGTGAAATCCTGATCTCAGAGGACGGATATTCACAAGCCCTTCCGTATTTACAACGTCTTGAAAGTGTGGCGGACATCCCACAAAACCGGACCTATGCGCAATCGAACCTGATGAAAGCATATTACGAGAACGAGCAATACACCCAGGTGAAGGAGTACGCCCAAAGAGTCCTGGAGAATCCTGCCCTGGATGAGCGAATTCGCTCTGATGCACGTTTGATGAGGGCCCGCGCAGCACTGAAAACCGAAGATGCACGTGGAGCCCGTGTAGCTTATGCAGAGGTCCTGGAAACCGGGGGACGGGAAGCCAAAGCTGAAGCCCTGTATTACCAAGCTCTTTTCGCAAGGGAGGACGGGGACCCTGAAGGTTCGAATACGGCTTTGCAGCAGCTGGTTCGGGATTATGCAACCTACCGCGAATGGGGCGGGAAGGGACTTATCCTTATGGCCCTCAATTTTGATGACCTGGGCGATGTTTTCCAGGCGACCTACATCCTGGAGAGTGTTGTGTCTAATTTTGAAGAATATCCTGAAATCACCAGGGAAGCGGGCAGGGAACTCGCCAAAATCAAAAGTCGGGAAGCCACCCGTAACGCATCTGTAAAACCCGAAGGTAATTAAAGAAGCACGCCGGATATGACAATGACGAGAATCTTACTTTTAAGCCTGATGCTTTTTTCTTTGGGTTCTTTAAGCGCCCAGGAAAAGGACTTGGGAACGGAGACGGTAACGGTAGTGCGTTCCTATCGCCCTACCGTATCCGAAGCCTATAAAATCCGGCCCGTACCGAAGCTTAACGATAGTATTGTAGCGCGTAAAATCCCGATTCAGTACAGTATTTTTTCGGTCCCCGTCGCTTCTACTTTCGTACCGGCAAAGGGTCAGGCTGCCACGGTGGCCAAAACGGAACGGGAGCCGTTGTTCAATACCTACGCATCCTTCGGGTTGGGAAATTATACCAATGCACTGGCCGATTTCTACACCAGCCTGGACTATGATCGGGGAAAGCAGCTTCTCGATCTGGGTTTCAACCACTTCTCCTCCCGGGGGGATATTGACCAAACATTTTTGAATACGGATTTTTACAATACGAAATTGGACGTAACCTATGCCCGGCGGGAAAGGGATTGGGACTGGAATCTGGGGGCCGGGGTCTCCCATAGAAAATACAATTGGTACGGGCTTCCTGAAGATGTCTCTGAAGCAGATATCCCCGGATCGATAGATGAAGCCCAGAATTACTTCATGGCAGAACTCAAAGGAGGGGTAAATCTGTCCGATAGCTTTTTCCGTGAGGGAGCAGTACTCGTGCGTGGCTTTTGGGACGCTGCGGGGAGCGGCGAACAGCGCATGGCTTTCAATGGCGATTTAGAACTCCCGATTACCGCGGAGACTTTTACCCTGGGGGTCCATGTAGACTATGTTGGGGGTGAGTTCGACAATGGGCCACTCACCCAGTTGCAACCAGAACCCGGAATTGCTTACAGTTACCTGCAGGCCGGAATCCAACCAGGGGTAGTTTTGCTCCGCGACAACCTGAAACTGGAGCTCGCAGCCAAAATTGTCCTGGGTCTTGATACTGAGAATAACGAAACGGACTTTTATATCTATCCTGCGGTCAACGCCTCTTATGCCCTGTCTGAGGATATGGCTATTGCTTATGCCGGGGTAGAAGGCGGACTGGTTCAGAACTCCTATTACGATTTCAGCGTTCAAAACCCATTTGTCTCCCCTACGCTTATGGTTATGCCCACAGACAGGCAGTATGAAGCCTATGTG
>NZ_JBAVZJ010000573.1:0-1753 GCF_049588695.1 Robiginitalea sp. | reverse complement strand
CAGGAAGGTAAAGAACAGAATCGTCCCCAAAAGGGTCCACAGGGTCAGACGGATCTGATATCCCAGCAGTAAGGTAATACCCAGGATGACCTCGAGGATCACCACAAATAAAGCAATGGCCAGGGCGTAAGGTTCCAGAAAAGGCAAATCGAGCACAGCCGGGCTGAAATACTCTTCCAGTTTAAATGAAAAACCAAGAGGATCATTGAGTTTAATCAGGCCGCTTATGATAAAAAGCACCCCTACCGCAATCCGGCATAATTGTACGAAATACTTCACGGTGTCTTGTTTTGCGCTTCCTCTGCCGCTCCTTCATTTCCTTCTTCCCCCAGATGGATCAGGGCAAAAACAGCGTAATTAATCATGTCCTGGTAATTGGCATCCACGCCTTCACTCACCCGGGTAACCCCCTGGTTGTTTTCGATTTGCTTCACCCGCAGAAGTTTCTGCAGGATCAGGTCGGTGAGTGAGCTCACGCGCATATCCCGCCAGGCCTCTCCATAATCGTGATTTTTTGCCTCCATGAGGGCCCGGGTACGTCCAATATGGAGGTCGTACAATGCAATGGCCTCAGAGGGGCTTACATCCGGCATGTCCACAACACCCATTTCTATTTGTATAAGTGCCATAGCGGCATAATTGACAATTCCGATGAATTCAGACCGCTCCCCTTCGTCAACCTTACGGGTATTTTTTTCCTGAAGACTGCGTATGCGCTGGGCCTTAATGAAAATCTGATCGGTAAGCGAAGGGAGTCGAAGGATGCGCCAGGCCGCTCCATAATCCTTAAGTTTCGCAACAAAGAGCTCTCGACACTGTTCGATGACCTCATCATAGGCGCGGAGTGTTTCCTTCATAGATTTTGTGTAATTTTCCGGCGGGGAGGACCCCGGCCAAAAGTACCATTTTATGTGGTCAAAACAACAGAACAAAGGTATCGATTTATGACGATTTGCTGCAAAGGAGCATTGGTTGACCTCAGCCATCCGAAGGTCATGGGGGTTTTAAACTCCACCCCGGATTCTTTTTATGACGGGGGAAAATACTGGGATCCCTACCTGGGTCTGAAGCAGGTAGAGGCCATGCTTCAGCAGGGAGCAGATTTCATAGATGTAGGGGGTCACAGTTCCCGACCCGGAGCCCCGGAAGTGCCGGAAAAGGAGGAGCTCAAACGGGTAATCCCAATGGTTGAAGGGTTGTTGGAGGAATTCCCCGACGTCCTGATCTCCATAGATACCTTCAGGGCAGAAGTGGCCCGGCAAGCGCTGGATGCCGGAGCGGCTATGGTCAACGACATCAGTGCAGGAATGCGGGATTCCGCCATGCTCCCGCTCATTGCCGAGCGGCAGGTGCCCTATGTAATGATGCATATGCGGGGGACGCCCCAAACAATGGGGTCACAAACCAATTATGAAAACCTGATCACGGATATTCTTTACTATTTTTCTGAAAGGCTGGCGGAGGCCCGCAAACTGGGAATCACAGATTGCATTGCCGACCCCGGGTTTGGTTTTGCCAAAACGAGGGAACAAAATTTTGAGCTTCTGGCAGCCCTGAGTGCTTTTAAAACCCTTAACACACCACTCCTGATCGGGTTGAGCCGGAAGTCGATGATCCACAAAACCCTGGGCATTTCAACAGAAGAAGCGCTGAATGGCACTACGGCCCTGCATATGATAGCCCTTAAAGAAGGTGCCAATATCCTCAGGGTACACGATGTGCGGGAAGCCAGGGAGTGTATTCAACTCTGGGA
>NZ_JBAVZJ010000572.1:0-3746 GCF_049588695.1 Robiginitalea sp. | reverse complement strand
CTATAATGGTTCCCGCAAATATTAAAAATTATCTTACCATCATTCACAATATCAGCCGAACCAAAAAGTGATTTTATTTCATTTTTTATGCTCACCGAATAGGTGACTTTCTAATTGAAACTTCCATATTGGTGTCTTTTTTGGATGTAAATAGAAGTAAATAATACAATCTAAGTTCTATAAAAAAATGAAGACATAACATAGAAATCCTTTTCTCATAATTTATCTTTCCGTCAATAGATCAAAAAGTGGTCTATTGATATAGTAGTTCGCTGTCCCTATTCGTTTTTTTTCTAGCAATCTATCATCAGCTAACTTGTTGAGGTAGTTAGCTGCGGTCAATCTAGAAACTGAAAGGTCATTTATTACAAATTCAATTTTTGTATACGGATGTTTGAATAAGTTATTTAGTAAATCTTGACTGTAAAATTTATAGTTTGATCTCAACTTGTTCTTATAGTCAGTCATTAAACTTTTAATTTCCACAATCAATTTAATGGTGTCTTTAGATGTTTGTTCTACTCCTCTTATCATAAAAAGTAACCATTCCTCCCAATTATTTTTATCTCTTACTTCTTGAAGCAACCTATAGTAATCTGGTTTATGTCGAATGATATAGCTACTTAAATATAGAATAGGTAAAGTCTGCAATTTGTTGAGAATAAGATAAAGAATATTCATGATTCTTCCAGTACGTCCATTGCCATCATAAAAAGGATGGATGCTCTCAAACTGAAAGTGAATGATAGCCATTTTTACGATAGGGTCATAATCACTTAAATTATTGTCATTGATAAATTGCTCAAGGTTCTTCATGAGCCTTTGAATATCGGTCAAGTTTTGAGGTGGGGTATATACCGTTTCTCCCGTTGTACTATTTTTAAGTGCAGTACCTGGTAATTTGCGAAATCCAGCATTGTTTTTTTCCAATACTTCCTGTATTTCCAATATTACCCTATTGTTTAAGACTCCTTTTTTGGAGGTCAAAGCAAATCCATGTTTTAATGCCTCAATATAGTTTTGTACTTCTTTTGCATCAAGAGACCTAAAGACATCTAAATTTAATTCTGATTTGAAAAGGTCATCATGAGTAGTAATAATATTCTCTATGGCAGAACTATCTTTTGCCTCTTGTAGCCCCAAAGTATTGATTAATATTGTTTGATTTGGAATAGTAGCTGCAAGCCCTTTGAGCTCAGCCAAAGCAGCATGAGCAGCTGGCAAGCTTTTTAATACAGCTTTACTTTCCACATCAATGGATAATGGTAACTCCGATAAGTTATATCCGTTTTCTTGAGACACTATGTATAGATTTTTTAATTTTCTATACAAAGATAGTTCTTTACGTATAGAAAATCGATTTTTCTTTACATAATGAAAGTGATATGTATAGGTTTTGATTCTTCTTATACTAAAGATGGCATAATCAGAACATTGTGAATTGGGTTAAGACCATGCACAAACTCCGCCCATTGCCCTTCTTCCGTGCTATTTCCTCTAGCTCTCACCGCCATGCAATCAACGTCTAAACGTTTGGTCAAAAAAATGCAAAGGAGGATTAAAATTCATATTCCATTAAAAAAGATTTGTTAGCGCATGCCGCGATGCTGTGCACCGTCAACAGAAATAAATTCTCCGGCAATCCAGTTAGCGCGCTCAGAGCTTAGAAATACAGCAACATCCGCTATCTCCTCAGGGGTACCTAAGCGCCCGGCAGGAACCATAGAACGCGCCATGTCGTATAATTGGGGTTCATTATTCTTTATTTGGTCCCAAACCAGGGATTACCTTCGCTTTGCTCGGTGATCCCTTGAGATCCCGTCCTGCAATTACAAACCCTGTCCTGGCGCAGCCAGGACTTGGTTTTGTGTTCCCGAAAGGTTCACTCAAGCAAGCTTGGCTCACCTTCCTGAAACACAAAACCCCACCGGATTCCCAGTGGGGTTTGTGAGTGATCGTGGAGCCAGAGACGGCCGAACGGCTAAAGAAGCTCCGGCGGAGCTTCTTTAGTGAGGAGCGAGCGGGTGCGCTGGCCTTCGAATCCCGGAGGCGGAACAACTCCTGTGCCTTTTCGATTACCTCCCCCGGATTCCCGGGGTCGGTGATCCCTTGAGCTCCCGTCCTGCAAATGAAAACCCCGCCCTGGCGTGGCCAGGGCTGTTTTTTGCTTCCTGTCGGTTCACTCGTGCCAGCACGGATTCGCATCTAGGAAACAAAAAACCCCGCCAAATTTTGGCGGGGTTTTCATTTGATCGTGGAGCCGGAGGGATTCGAACCCTCGTCCAAACAAGCAATAACAATGCTTTCTACATGCTTAGTTTTTGTTTGGTTGTCGGCGCGTAACTGACCAAAAACCGCCCATTACGCACTTAGCTTCTTTAGATTTGCCCGGAAGCCGAAGCTACTTCCAGGCTATGTTGATTTTTATGGTGCCCCGAGAAGGGTCGCCATCAACAAGGGCTACCCGGGGACATTTAGCTTTCCCGCCTTGCGGGACTAGGCCTTAACTTACTATAATTCAGTTAATTAGGCTGCTAAAGCGTAGTTAGACTCGCCATTTAAAAAATGTGAGTTATGAGATTAACGAGCTGTATCCCAGCGCTCGGCATGCTTACATCACCACTGATCTCGCTGTCAAAACCAGTCGGCCCCATAATTCAAAGAACGATTTTCTTCGTTGTCCTTAACCGACCCAACGGATCGGGAAAGAACAGGCAAAGGTATGCATTTATTAGGACTAAACTCCCAAATTGTTCCTTTGAAAGTACTTGCATACCCTTGGGAATCCACCTATTTTTGAGCAAATTTCATACCAAAACGGCTTATGACCTTCGGATTGATACGCGAACGCAAGAACCCGCCTGATCACAGGGCTGTGCTCTCCCCAACAGCCTGCCAAAAAGTGCAGCATCGTTTTCCCAGGGCCCGGTTTTTGGTAGAATCTTCATCTGTCCGTGATTTCTCAGATCAGGAGTACCGTGAAGCAGGTATTGCCGTCGGAGAAGATATGTCTGGGTGTGATGTGCTCCTGGGGGTCAAAGAAGTCCCGATAGAGTCACTTATTCCGAATAAAAAGTATTTTTTCTTTTCCCATACCATCAAGAAACAACCCTATAACAGGGACTTGCTGAGAGCCATACTGAATAAGAACATCGAATTCTACGACCACGAGGTGATTACCAACCTGACGGGAAATCGCCTTGTAGCCTTCGGGCGGTATGCAGGCATAGTTGGGGCTTATAACGGGTTCAGGGCGTATGGCCTGAAGACCCGTAGCTATAAATTGCCAAAAGCTGAAACGCTTGCAGACCAAAAGGCTTTGATTGAGGAACTCCAAAAACTTAAGCTGCCCCCAGTTAAGGTATTGCTCACAGGCCGGGGTAGAGTGGGGAGTGGAGCCAAGGAAATGTTGGATGGCATGGGTATGAAAAAGGTATCAGTGCAAGACTATCTTTCAAAGGATTTTTCACACCCGGTGTACTGCCAGATCGATGCTTCATTTTACAACAAGCGAAAAGACGGAACCCGTGGAAATAAAGAGGATTTTATCGCGCATCCGGAACGTTATGAATCGAACTTTTTTCGATTTGCCAGGGTGACGGACCTCTACATCGCCGGTCACTTTTATGGGGACGGCGCACCTTATCTCATCACGAGGGAAGATGCGCGTCACCCCGATTTTAAGATTAAAGTCATTGCCGATATCAGTTGTGATATAGACGGTCCTATAGCCCCAACCATTAAGG
>NZ_JBAVZJ010000571.1:0-11134 GCF_049588695.1 Robiginitalea sp. | reverse complement strand
TCCTTACACACCGACATCAGAGTATCGGTAATTTCATCGGTGAGTTTCCCCTGCTTTAATAAATCCAGCACATCCCTGTGTTTGGCGTTCAGGAACTCGATAAAATCACGTTCAAACTCCTTCACTTTCTCAACCGGAACATCCCGAAGCAAATTCTTGGAGCCCGCGTAAATAATAGCGACCTGATCTTCTACAGTAAAAGGATCGTTTTGAGCTTGTTTGAGAATTTCGACATTTCGCCTCCCCTTCTCAATAACATTGAGTGTTGCGGCGTCCAGATCCGAACCGAATTTTGAAAAAGCTTCCAATTCCCGGAACTGGGCCTGGTCGAGTTTCAGGGTTCCCGCAACTTTCTTCATCGACTTGATCTGAGCGGACCCACCTACACGGGAAACTGAAATCCCCACGTTAATGGCCGGCCGCACCCCCTGGTTAAAGAGGTCCTGCTCCAAAAATATCTGTCCGTCCGTAATAGAAATTACATTCGTCGGGATATAGGCAGAAACATCTCCCGCCTGAGTTTCTATAATAGGTAATGCCGTTAGAGATCCCCCTCCCTTTACCATACCTTTAAGGCTGTCGGGGAGATCATTCATTTTTTGGGCAATCCCATCGTCATCAATAACTTTGGCTGCGCGCTCCAGAAGACGGGAGTGCAGGTAAAACACGTCCCCGGGATAGGCTTCCCGCCCCGGTGGGCGTCTGAGCAGGAGGGAGACCTCCCGATAGGCTACTGCCTGTTTGGAGAGATCATCGTAAATAATCAGGGCCGGACGCCCGGTGTCCCGGAAGTATTCCCCGATTGCCGCCCCTGCAAAAGGAGCGTACACCTGCATGGGCGCAGGATCCGATGCATTGGCTGCCACAATGGTAGTATAAGCCAGCGCCCCTTTATCTTCAAGGGTCTTGGCGATGGCGGCAACTGTAGAAGCCTTTTGTCCGATAGCTACGTAGATGCAATATACAGGCTCTCCGGCATCGTAGAATTCCTTCTGGTTGATGATCGTATCGATACATACGGTAGTTTTCCCTGTCTGACGGTCCCCGATCACGAGCTCTCGCTGTCCCCGACCAATAGGAATCATAGCATCAATAGCTTTTACCCCGGTTTGAAGGGGCTCATTTACCGGTTGTCTGAAGATGACCCCGGGGGCTTTCCGCTCCAATGGCATTTCAAACAGATCCCCGGTGAGAGCACCTTTCCCGTCGATAGGCGTTCCAAGGCTGTCTACCACACGGCCGACGATGCCTTCCCCTACATCGATAGAAGCGATACGCTGTGTCCTTTTAACTGTAGCTCCTTCAACTATTTGTCTTGAAGGCCCTAAAAGAACCACCCCGACGTTATCTTCTTCCAGGTTCAGTACAATTCCCTCAAGGCCTCCGTCAAAAGACACGAGCTCCCCGTACTGGGCATTGGAAAGACCATAGACGCGTGCGATTCCATCCCCAACCTGGAGTACAGTTCCCACTTCGTCCAGGGTTGCGGTGGCTTCAAATCCTGATAACTGCTTCTTTAAAATTGCTGAGACCTCAGCGGCTTTAATTCCTGCCATGTTCAATAGGTATAAATACCGAACCCGTTTTATAGGATTCGATGTATCCGTTTATGTACTTAATAGTTTTCGTTCTAATTTTTCGAGCTTTCCGGATAAGCTGGCATTGTATTCCAAATCCCCTACCCGTAAAATAAATCCCCCGATCAGGTCCTTGTCGATTTCGTTTTCAAGGGTCACTTCCTTTCCGCTGATTTCCCGAAGTTTCTTCAGGAGTTTGGTTTCCAGCGCTTGATTGAGGGGCACTGCGGTAACCACAGTGGCGACCTCCTGGCCCTGGGCCTGTTCAAAGAGCGCGATAAACTGCCCCGCGATTCCTTTTAGAATGTCTATCCTCTTGTTGGTGGCAAGCAATTTGAACAATTCCATCGTCAGGGGCTGTGATCCCTTGAATAGGGCTGTCAGGGCATTCTTCTTATCGACACCTGTAAGGGTTGGGTTGCGAAGCACATCTCTCAGGGACTCGTTTTCCTGAATGGTATCGAGGATAAGGCGCATGTCCTTTTCCATACCACCTACCTGGCCCTGTTCAACGGCGAGGTCCATAAGCGCCTTGGCATACCGATATGAGGCTCGATGTTCGCTCATCGCTTATTTCAATTTGATTTCATCCACCAGTTGATCGACCAGTTTCAATTGCTTATCCTTATTCTCAAGCTGGTGCTGGAGCACCTTCTCGGCAATCTCTACAGATAGCGTAGCCATCTGACTTTTAATATCTGCAATGGCAGCCTTTTTCTCCCCTTCTATGCTCAACTGCGCCTGCTTGATAATTTTATCCCCTTCTTCCTGCGCCAGAATTTTGGCATCTGCTACCATTTTCTCCCGAATCTCCCGGGCCTCTTTTAGCATAGCCTCGCGCTCTGCACGTGCCTCCTGAAGCAATCGGTCATTGTCTGCAGAGACATTCTGCATTTCTTTCTTCGCGTCCTCGGCGGCAGCGAGAGCATCCTTTATGCCTTCTTCCCGCTCAGAAACTGCCCGCAAAATGGGTTTCCAGGCAAACTTCCAGAGTAAAAGTAAAAGCAGGACGAACAGAATAATCTGCCAAAAGAAAAGTCCTATTGAAAATTCATTTATTAATTTTTCCATGGTTTCCCGAGGTTTTATGTTCTTCCATAAAGCCCGGCAATCCATACCAACCGTATGGATTGCCTGAGCAATCTGTAGGTCTTAGCCAGCGAAAATCGCGGCGAAACCAATTCCTTCGATAAGGGCAGCCGCGATCAACATCGCAGTCTGAATCTTACCATAGGCTTCAGGCTGACGGGCAATGGCGTCCATTGCGCGACCTCCGATCATTCCGATACCGATCCCGGCACCGATTACAGCAAGGCCTGCACCTATTACACTTGGAATCTCCATAAAACAAGTATTAAAAAATTAAACAATACAACTCAAAACACTAAAGGTGCTCCAACACAGGCTCTTCATGATCGTGATCGTGCTCTTCAGCGGCAAAGCCGAAATAAAGGGCAGATAACATCGTGAAAATATAAGCCTGCAATAGTGCAACTAAAATCTCTATAAGGGATATGGCGAAACTCAGGCCAAAAGACAAAGGCCCGCCCACCCAACTTTTAAAAATAAAAATCAGCCCGATCAGACTCATAAGCACAACGTGCCCAGCCGTCATGTTGGCGTATAGACGTATCAGAAGTGCAAAGGGTTTGATAAAAATCCCCAAAATCTCAATCGGTACCAGGATAATGTAAATGATCATTTTTCCATACCAGGGCATCCCATCCCCAAGCGGGTCAAAAATATGTTTCCAGTAGTCCTTGGTCCCCGTAAAATTGGTCATTAAAAACACGATCATCGCCAGGGCTGTGGTAACCGCAATATTACCGGTAACGTTTACCCCTAAAGGAGTCAGGCCAAACATATTGAGGAACCAGATAAAGAAAAATACGGTCAATAAAAAGGGCATATACCGGCTGTATTTTTTCTCCCCGATGTTCGGTATAGCAATGTCATCCCGAATATACAGCACGATGGGCTCGAAAAACTTAGCAACTCCGGTGGGAACTCCCCCACTTTTTTCGTACTTCCGGGCCATGCTTGTAAACAACCACAACATGAGCAGCCCCGTGACCAGCATCATCACTACATTCTTGGTGATCGAAAAGTCCAGGGGTTTGGTGTTGGTGGGGTGATCCTCGGCATCGTAGACAATGGTGCCTTCTGAATCTGTTTTATAAATCTTGCTGTGGTACAGCTTGTAGTAATTACCATCGACTTCTGCCACCGTTTCACCGTGGTGGAAAAGGGAAGACGAAAAAACCTTAAGCCCGTTATCCCAGAGGATTACCGGCAGTGGGAAGCCCCAGTGCACTTTGTTCCCCTGATCATCGGTGTAAGAGGCGATGGAGAAATCATGGGAGTCCTTAAGGTGGTGTTCGATGTATTCTTTGATTTCAGCCTTGGTCCCGGCAGGTCCAACGGACTCTGAAGGGGTCTCTTTGGCGAACAAAACCGGTCCTAAACAAAAGAAGAAAACTCCGACCAGGAAATTACTCACAAAGGAACTTCGCATAACTCTCGAATCTAAGGGTCTCTAAAAATCGGTGCAAATGTAAGCTATTCCCCGAAAAAGAAAAAAGCATTTGCGCTTTATTTTGACGCCTCGAAGGCCCTGTCATCCGGGGTTTTCCTTTTCGAGATTTTTAAGTAATACTGCGGTAAAATAAGTCTCTATAACCAGGGCGAGAAAGTAGGGTATAAAAAAACTTGAAAATTCGCCTTGGCTGATCACCTCATCTTGTTTGAAAGAGGGATAGAAAAAAACAAAGAAGAGCAGGAACTTCAAAAAACTACCCGCTATAAAAAGGAACCCCAGTTGGGTCTTCATCTTATGGCGGAGGCTGTGGATAAATACCACGATGCCAAACGCTAAAATTAAATTGGTCACATAACTCCAGACCAACAAATCCCCAAAGGGATTTAAGTCATTAGAGCCGCGAATAAAGGCGTGAATCCCAAAAGAAATACTGAGAACGAGTATCAACAGGATAAGACAACGCCCGAGGAAAGTGATGTTGTTCATTTAGGCGTTGAATCTTTTAAGCTGCCGCAGGACTACCCACAGCGAAATCCCCACCCCGAGAATGGTGCATACAGCCGTCAGGACTTGTTTTTCGTTTTGGTAATGGGCATCCAGCCATATACCTGCCTGTGCAGCCAAATAAATAATTACCCCCATCTGGATGGCAATTCCAGAGAGTTCAACGGCCCGTATTAGCTGAGATTTTTCCTTTTTTTTATCCGGAGGTTTTCGCATTTTCCGTGGGTTGTTTCACAGCGGAAGAAGCAGATCCCTTGAACTCAGAAGGTCTGGATGGGTTCCCGTTAAGCCCATTCTTTCCACTCATACTGCAGGAGGCGTTAAAGGTGGCCCCGGGCTCCACAGACAATTTAGCCACCGTCACTGTGCCTTCGATGACTGCAGAGCTCTTTAGAGAAAGCAGGTCTGAAACAAGAAGTTCCCCGTTAAAATTTCCCTCGATATCTGCATTCACGCACTCGACTTTTCCATGGATATACCCTCCCTTGCCGATGACAACTTTCCCTGAGGTTTTTACATTACCGTCGAGTTTTCCATCAATTCGGAAATCCGCTTCGGAAATAATATCGCCTTTAATTTTTGTGTTTTTTTCAATACGATTGGGTTGACCTCCTGGCTCGTTCATAGTTTTAGGTTTTTTGTTTTCGGAAAACATGGTTCATTGCGATTTTGGGGTTTGTAATTGGTTGCGGTAATCGGCCAGATTTTTATGGACCTGAACCACTTTATAGTTGTCAGATAAAATTACGAAATTCTCGTTGGAGATCATGTAATTCTTATTGTTTTTAAGAAGCTCGACATATCCGTGGGCATAGCTTTGGGAGGGGAAGCCGTGTACTACGATAAACTCGGTCTGCAGATCGTAAATGTCCCTGGAAACCGTGTAGTCATACATCAGATCTTTAATGGATTTATCCAGGCGCTTTTTGAGCGCTAAAGCCTTGTCATGCTGCGTCCGGCTAAATGGAAAAACGACCTTCCAATTCGAGGTGCCTTCGGCAGTAGTAACTTTTGAAAAATCAGAGCTTTCAAGCTTGGGGATCTGTTCTGCCACAAGGACCTGCGCCTTTTTACCTTCAGGTGTGTTCGGGTAATTAAGGGCGATGTAATTGAGCGCCTCCCTGAACTGATTAAAACCCTGTAAACGTCCAATCGCATTGGCTTTGAGCAACTCCAGCTTGGGGACTATGGGCTCTCCTGTGAACTGCTCAATAGCCTCTTCGGTCCCCGTAATTACTTCCAGGTATTCCTGGGCCTTAAATGCGGTAAAAAGTTCAGCATAACGCACCTCCTGGGTATTCTGCTGGGATGTTAAAGCTGCTTCTGGATTCGTGAGGATTGCAGCATACCGGGATTCGGGATGGTTTTCGATTATATCAAACTTCATCGGCTCTTGCAACGGACTTCCTTCCTCCTCATAAATTTTGTACAAATTGTATTTGGATGGTAAAATGAGTCGCTCTTCCGGATCTGAATCCAGTACGGCTTCAAGGCGGGCTGCGGCAAGCATTAGCTCTTTGAATTTTTCCTTGTAAATAAGCCCCAACTGGTAATTGGCAAAGTTGCGTTCCTTTTGCAGACTGTCAATGACTGCAGGGTCTTCGGGGACCTGGTCGAGATAATAATCCAGAGAAAATTTCTCAGAATCCAGAAGTGTCTTTTCACCGCCCTCAGCGACCGCATTCTCATCTGCTGTGACTTCTGAGAGAATCCTGGATTTTGTGCTCCACCGCCAGTTATCCTCCAGTTCCCGATCTCCCCACCGCTGGCGAAATTCATTCTTTCCATAGCCCAGGCTGGTGACATTGTAGAAGTAAAACTTCCCTTGATTCTCCTGCCCGCCCTGGCTTTCGCTGAAACTCTGTAACCCTGTTCGTGTCTGCTGCTCCTTTTTAAGCTCCTCTGCCTCGGCTTCAACCTTTAAGGAGTCGATATAGGTTTGAAAATAAATTCCTCTCTCCACGGGCGTCATGGCCGTGAGGTTCAAAACGCTGTCCGAATACCGGACCACAGCCTCGTAGGCGATCACGTCGTCCAGGTTCTCCCTTTTCTTGGATACACTGCGAAAGGTCCGGCTATTCTCGGGAACATTCATCAATACGCTGTCGTAATAGGCGCCTGCACTTTTGTAATTGTTCTGGTCAAAATAGTACTCGGCAAGGTCGGTATAATTGAGAGTGTTCAGATAGGGTTCACCCTGGCTAACCCTCAGCGATTTGTTGTAATAGTCCAGGGCCGCTCCCTCCGCCTCAATCTTGTGATAATATACGGCGAGACTTCTATATATTTTATCCAGGAAAGGCCGGTTCTCCCGATTTTTTTCGAGGTCGGTCAGATACTCCCGGACCTCATCCCGATTTTCAGGAGTGATTTCTATATTCCCAATCTTCTGGAGTTGCGCGTTGACAAGGTAAACCCTGGGGATTTTTCGATTCAGGTCAATGACTTTGTCAAAAGCCATGTCTGCACTGTCGGGATATTCCAGGCGATTAAACAACTGTCCAATGATAAAATAATAGCGCCCCTGCTCCTCCGTTTTCCGGGTATATGCTGCTGCTATTTTCATTTGCTGTACCGCCGTGTCCAGGGCCTGCAGGTTGATATATGCCTGAGCGGCTACAGCCCGTGCATCCGCGTAATCCTGGTCCGTTAAAACATCGTATTTGAAAAGGGTATTCAGGTTCTTCAACGCCAACTCATCGTACCCGAGGCGGAGGTTGGTCTTTTCACGCCAGATTCGGGCTTCGTTCAGTTTATTGCTCTTTTCGTATTTTTTAAGCACATAATTAAACGCCTCGAGAGCGGGAATGTATCGCTGGTCAAAGTACCGTGCTTTTCCCAGGAGCAAGAAGGCCTCATCGGTCTGGGGATTTCGCTCCTGCCCCCCGACCTCCATACTGTGTTTTTGAATCGCCTTGGTGGCTTTTTCCTCAGCGAGCAGAAAATTGGGGTTGTTATCCTCTGAATCCAAACGGATCTCCTCGGAAACCTGCATGCGTTCTACAGGCAATATTTCCCAGTAATTATCCCGATATGAATTGTTTAGGGTCTCCCGCCCTTCTTCGAATGCAAGGCCCCCGTTGTAAAGCACGTTATACCGGGTATTCAGGGCATGCCAGTTGCGGTTGACAAAGGCGTCTTTTTTAGTGCTGCACGCTCCTAAGAAAAGAACTAACCCCCCAATAGAAAGAAAAAAAAGATAACGAAGCTTCAAAATTCCCGGATTCCTGTATGATATCTAAACTACAAAACACCCGGTTTAGTATGGCCAGGCCAGTGAAATTCCCTCGTTCCCTGGAAAGGAGACACCCCTGAATTCACCTCCCGGCATTCATGGTCTGTTACCTTCTCCTGCCCAAAGGGAAGAAAACCTATCCGGCGAAGAAGGTCTCCAGTTCCCTAAGGGTCTCCGGAGACGTTTGAATATCCTTGACGATTTCCCCTTTATCAAGGACTACAATGCGCTCGCAAACTTCCGTAACATGCACGAGGTCATGGCTGGAAATCAAGGCAGTAACCTCACGGTTCTGGGTGAGTTCCCTGATAATCCCCTTTAAGCGAATCTGGGTGGTGGGGTCCAGGTTGGCGAAAGGCTCATCGAGGATAACCACCTCCGGGTTGCCGATAAATGTCGCCGTAATTCCAACTTTTTTCTGATTTCCCTTAGACAGGTCCCTCAGGTATTTTTTCTGGTTGAGGATTTCCCCATGAAAGAAGTCTTCAAAACTTTCCATCAGGGCATCCACATCAGATCTGGACTGCCCCCTCAACTCACCGATGAAATAGAAGTACTCCTCCGGGGTGAGGTAGCCAATGAGGAAGCTTTCGTCGATAAAGGCCGATGTAAAAGGTTTCCACGCCTCACTGTGCTGTACTTCAATCCCATTATTGAGTATCCCGCCTGTCGAGGGTTGAATCAGGTCCAGCAGCAGGCTGAAAAGGGTGGTTTTACCGGCTCCATTATTCCCGACCAGGCCAAAACTCTCACCTTTCGGAATTTCAAGCTGGGGCAGATTGAGAACGGTCTGGGCTCCGTATTTTTTAGTTAGTTCTGAAACAGTTATCATGATGTCTTCTTATTTTTAGGCTGCCTTTTCGCGGTAGGCGGAAAGGGTTTTATATTTCTCTTTTTTATAGACTTTTTCAATTTGTTTAAAAGCCAGGTCCTTAAAGGCAAATCCGATAACGCCGGCCAAAGCAACCATTAAAAAACCGGCTGTTTCATTGAAAAAGAAGTCCCCGATCCAAAAAAGGACGAGTGGAAAAACCAGTTTAGGGATCGTGAGAAGGAGTGTTTTTCCATTAAACGCCTGCTTATCTCCAAAGGCCTTTTTATTGGTCGTCAGGTCGATAGGCGTTTTGACATAGGCGCCTCCCCATAATACGAGATAGGAGTTAACCCCTATATTGTAGACCGCCCCAACCAAAACGGCCAGGTAGGTTTTCCATCCAAAATACATGTAAAATACGGCCAATAACGCACTTAAAATGGTGGCAATGATGATCAGGTACCACTTAGAACTCAAATATTCCCTGTACTGAATATTTTGACTCATCATCAGTGGATAATAGGAGCTGTCCCAGCTCGGGACGTATTGCCCAAAGGTGAATAAAAAGCCCCCTGAGACAAAAATACCGGCAAATACAAAGACTATGGGATAGGAATCGTAGGTGCCCGAAAAGAAAATAAGCCCGTAGAACAGAAAAAGGAAGCTCACAATTACCGTAGTCCTCGATCGTTTATTGCGACGAATGAGTTTGATGTCGTTTTTGAGAAAGGTGCCCAGGTTGCCAAATCGGTTTAACCAGGCGTAGTCCTCTGTCTTGCCTTCCTGTTTCTTCAGGGCTAGGCCTGCATCGAGATACATATTTGACCTGAAGTACCTGAAAGAAGCCCAAATAACCAATACCAGGAGACCCCAGGGAATTATGGCAGTCCATGGCATGTCGTAAAAAGCATCGAATATCGGAGCGGTATACAGCGTAATATCGAACCATCCGTAATACTGAGAAATACCAAGGACGGCAAGGATGATTACTAAGGGGTAGAAAATACGATCCTGGTTATTGACCAGGATATTCAGGAAATTATTCACAAAAAATAAGGCCATCATCCCCAGATGCCACCCGACGACCTGCATGGGTGCGTAATCCTTTGTAATCAAGACTATTGAAAAGGGAATGAAGAAAAAGGCGTGGGACCAGTTGAAAAAAGAAAGTGCGGTTTTTCCCAGGGAATACCAGACTACGGAATCCTTTTTTATCGGCAGGTAGAGCAATGGCCTGATATTGGTGACAGGCATCTTCTGCAACATATACCGCGCGTAGAGATCCATGACCAGGTAATAAATCATAAATCGGTTGACCACCCTCAAGGGGTCGCCCAACCCGGCCTTTTCGATTATAAAATAGGCCCCGATCCCCAGGGAGAGGAAAACCACAATAAAGTAAAGCAGTGCAAAGATCGTAAGGATCTTAAAGACCAGGTTGGTGGCGAAAGAAGATGACCTGAAAAAAGACTTCCATTCCAGGTTAAAAAAGCGTTTAAACATGGGCCTTTTCGGTTTAGCTATTGATTAGTGTTGTCTGTCCGTAATTTGTTACAAACCCGTTAAAAGTATAGAAACCACAGGTTTTCTTAAAACTGCTTTGCTTAATTTTGCAAAAAATTATAATTGATGCAGCAGTTTTATCCCCTAATCGTTTCCGACATTACGCCCCTAACCCCAAATGCCGTCGATATCAGCTTTGAAATTCCCGCATCCCTGAAAGAGGCTTTTGCATTCGAATCCGGGCAATACATCACCATTAAACACTCGATTGACGGTGCCGAAATCAGAAGGGCATATTCCCTGTCCTCTAAACCTGGAGAAAACAAGGTTGCGATAGGTGTAAAAAAAGTTCCGGGCGGTACATTTTCTGTGTTCGCGAACCAGACATTGAAAAAAGGGGATGTTCTTGAGGTTATGCCCCCCCAGGGTCGCTTCGTATTTGCTGCTGACGGTGAGCCCCGGGATATTGTAGCTTTTGCCGCGGGGAGTGGTATAACCCCTGTAATGAGCATTATTCAAACAGCTCTGGACTCCAATAGCGAAAACAAGGTGGTTTTGGTTTATGGGAACAAGAGTCGGGAAGAAGCTATGTATTTCGATTCTTTACAGGAATTGAAAAATAAATATAATGATCGGTTTTTTATCTATTATATCTTTAGCCGGAACCAGGAGGAAGAATGCCTGTTCGGAAGAATCGATAAAAGCACCGTGAACTATATTATCCGAAATAAACACAAATCCATCACCCCCGACACTTTCTACCTGTGCGGGCCCCTCCCCATGATAGAAACCATCACTGCAGCCCTGGAGGAAAACGGGGTTTCTGAAAACCGCATTCAGCGCGAACTCTTTACGGAGCCCGAATCCCAGGCTCCAGCCGATGCAGAAACCTCGGGTCAAACACATCTTGAAATCAATTTGGACGATACGGTGCATGAGCTGGAAATCGATCGGAAAAATAT
>NZ_JBAVZJ010000570.1:0-1990 GCF_049588695.1 Robiginitalea sp. | reverse complement strand
GATTGGGGCTGGTTGAGCTATGGGTAGTTCTATTTGACCTCAAAGCCTGCATCCTCAAATACTCTTCTGAGGGCCAAATGATCTGAAACGGTCTTCATTTGAGGCAAATCCCGGGTTTTCCCGTTTTTGAGTTGCAGTTGCAGTTTCTTTTTTCCGAGGACCTTTTTTTCTACAACCCGGAGGATTTGATCATAGGGGACTTGGCTTAAAGTGGATTTGCGGAAAATGAAAAACCACAATAAAACAAGGGAGGCCATGGCAATACTAATCCACATATAATGTAGAAACTCAAAAGGGGGAACGCGATTACCTATAAAATAAATAACCCCGTTCAGGATATTGATCAACATTACCACAATCAGGACCACATATACCGTCCTCAGGCCGTCCTTTATTTCAAAGGTGTTGGTTTCAGGAATGTACTTTACTTCCATACTGGCTGTCTATAAATACTTGATTTAGATAAAGCCTATTGTCTACTGGGCTTCAGGAAGCATCCCAATTTCAATAGGCAGGCTTAATTTCAAATCCCTTGAAGAAGGGCCTGCTTCCAGGATATAGGCGCCCGCCTCTATTTCCCAATCCGATTTCGCTTCATTCCAATATGACAGTTCCGAAACCGGAATGTTAAGATTGATCCGGGTGGAATCCCCCGGTTGGAGCAGGGGGGTTTTGGCAAAAGCGCGCAGCTCCCGCCTGGGCCGGTCTATACCTGTGTCGGGTTTGGAACTATAGATCTGGATCACCTCTTTCCCGGCAACTTCCCCAATATTCTTAACCGTTATTCCAACCTCTATAGCGGAATCATCGGTAGTGATTTCCATCGCACCCATATCAAAATCAGTATAGGAAAGTCCGTATCCGAAAGGATAGGAAACGACCAGATCATTTTTATCAAAATGCCGGTATCCTACATAGATCCCTTCTTCATATTTTGTAAAATCCTTATTGGGGATTTTTTCGCTTTCCGCTTTCTCTTCGACCCCGAAAAGGGCGTCCGTAAAACTAATGGGCTCTCCATCCATAGGAAAATTTGCGGAGGAAGCGTGATCGGCCAACCGTACGGGAAATGTCATCGGTAATTTTCCGCTTGGGTTTACCTTCCCGCTGAGAATATCTGCAACGGCATTCCCGCCTTCCTGCCCGCCCTGCCAGGCCAGCAGGATGGCATCCGGCAGCGCCTTCCAGGAAGATGTCTCGATAACGCCTCCTATATTCATCACAACTATGCACTTTTTTCCAGCCTTGTGGAAGGCTTCACTGACGTCCTGAATCAGGTTTTTTTCCATTTCCGTCAGGAGGAAATCATCATTTTCCACCCGGTCCCCGCCTTCCCCGGCATTGCGCCCAAGGGTCACTATGGCAACGTCAGCTTCCCCGACTGCCTGGGTCAAAACGTCGGGAGTGGGAGCAAACTGGGGAGGGGAATAAGGATTGGCCATAGCCTCAAAGCCCTCGGGTCTGATAAACGCGTCAGGATTACTTTTTTTATGCGTTTCAAAGGCCGCGGCCGTATTCGGATCCATGTCGAAACCGGCATTTACAAGACCTTCCTGCAAGGAAACCGTATAGGCTTCATTCACATCCCCCGAACCGGTACCCCCGGCGATAAACTCGAAAGAGGAAACCCCGAAAAGCGCTATTTTTTCTGAGCCCTTCAAGGGGAGTACCTGCTCATTCTTTAAGAGTACCATACCCTCTGAGGCCGATTCCCGGGTAATGCGGGCATGGTTTTTAAGGTCAGGGGCATTGGAAAATTCGTAATTCTCCATTTTTTTAGACCCGAGAATCAGTTTTAATATACGCCTGACGGATGTATTGATATCTTCCACACGCAATGTGCCTTCCTCTGCGGCTTCTAATAAGGCCTTCCACTGGTTTTTGGTTCCAGGCTCCAAAAGATCGTTACCGGCCTGAATTTGTGCAACAGCATCCGTACCACCAAACCAGTCTGTTACCACCAACCCCTCGAAGCCCCACTCATCTCTCA
>NZ_JBAVZJ010000569.1:0-2258 GCF_049588695.1 Robiginitalea sp. | reverse complement strand
CTTTACCTGAGAGCAGATTAAGTGTTCTTCTTTATGTTTTGACAGCGGAAAACTTGGGACATCAATGGAAACCGTATCTATAGTTTTTGATATTTCGCTTAATTTTTGGGTCACTTCTTCTAAAGATTCATTCAACTTAACACCGTTAAATACGGATTCCGCCTGTGCATAAAATATAAGCGGTGTAATCAGCAGAATAATGGTGAATACGATTTTACCTACTTTCATAATTGGCAAGCTTATCTTTATATCTAAAGATTGTTATTAAGCCCGATTGTTACAGCAATGGGGTTAAATTATTTGCCGGATTGTAAAAACTGTGAATACTTAAAGGTTAACTTAGGTGAGATATCTGCAATTAAAAAAGACTGTAAAATGCGGTAACTCTGCTTCTTTGAATATGAACATTGAATTATCGACAGAAAGAACAAGGTTAAGGTTAATTGAATCATCAGATTTGGATTCGATTCATATACTTCATTCATTACCCGAAACGGACAAATACAATACATTGGGGATTCCAGATAGTATTGAGGAAACCAAATCAGTAATTGAACCCTGGGTTATTGAAAATGAATCAAGCAGCCCGAGAAACTACACTTTTGCCATCGAAAACACGACAAATGACGATTTCATAGGTTTGTTTGGTTTAAAACCTGGCAAGGCAAAATTCAAACGAGCAGAAGTATGGTATAAAATCCATCCAGAGTATTGGAACAAGGGAATTGCCACTGAAGTTTTAGGGCGGATTATTGATTATGGGTTTAACGAGCTAAAGCTCCATAGGATTGAGGCAGGATGCGCAGTTGAAAATATCGGGTCCATTAAGGTTCTTGAAAAAGCCGGAATGGTACGCGAGGGCAGAAGAAGGCAAATATTGCCGCTAAAGTCAGGTTGGTCCGATAATTTTGAATACGCTATATTGGAAACAGATAAAAGAAAACCAAACACCACATAGAGTAAAACCTTAGATATCAAATGAAGAACAGAATCTTATACATATTATTGATAATACTTTTGAGCATTTCTTGTCAGGAGCAAGCTTTTCAACTTGACGATATAATTCAGCAATGTTATAATTCAAAATATCAGGCAGAAGGTTACGACATAAAGACCATAATTGAAGATTATGAAATGTTACTGGTCAAAGAAGGCGTCCTGAAAGATGATTCCGGGAAGAGTTATCTGGAAGTGTATCGAAAAATAGCCACGGATAAAGACTTCCGTATAAATGCTGCCGCTTTTCAAGAGTACGATCCATTTTTCAAAGTAGATAATGAAACCAAATTGGCATTATTTGAATGTGAGCATGAAATGACTGCCTTGGCAAAGGAAAAGGATTCTAAATGGCAGGATATTTTTAGAGATTCTGAATCCGCAGAAGGAGTAGAAAACCCGGATGAGGTTTATCAGGATATGATAGAAGCGATGTCCGAAGAAGACTTAAACTCTTATTATTTCAGACTTAAAATGTTTCGCTTATTCGATATGGTGAACGCGAATTGGGGAAAGTCCCTGATGCCTCCTGTTTCGACTAAATAACGTGAATATCTTTTAGGATATCGCCTAAAACACATCGGCCGCGTAGGTCTGCACGCGTTTTATGACTGTTTTTTACAATTTGTGGCACCTGTTCCCCTTCAGCCATCCAAGAGATAAAGCTTTGAAATCATAATGCCATATAACAATTATCACTACTATGGAAAAAAAGAATTATGATGAATTAACGGACGAAGCGCTTTTACTTGAAAAAAAGAAACTTAAAAAATCTAAAATACTTCATGCGACATTAATCGGTTTTCTTGCCGGAATACTCATCTTCGGTGTTGTGGCCTGGAGTCTTTCTCCGAAAAAACAGTTTGGATTTCTTATTCCAATGTTGATTCCCATAGTCTTTATTTACAGACTGGTCAAAAATTCAAAGACTAACAAGGACCTGGAAGATGTCTTAAAAGACCGAAATCTGAATTGAGGAGGTTGACAACGCCCTGACCCGACAGGTAAGATATCTCGACAAGTTGGTGGATGAATTGGCGAGAGATCGGAAAAGGGAGAAGAATTTAAGGGAGGAAAAGAAATAGGCAGGGCCCCAAAAATCTATATGCCATCCTCAGGGCCCTGGGTAAGCCCGGGTCCGCTGATTTGTATTATAATACGTTGATTACCACACAGGACGACCTCTCTGATATTCAAAGGACTGATACCGGTATCGGATTCCGTTATTTTCTGCCGCGGGATTGGAACCTCGGGGCAGACAT
>NZ_JBAVZJ010000568.1:0-6860 GCF_049588695.1 Robiginitalea sp. | reverse complement strand
CGCTGGCGAACCGTGCGGAGTATGAGGCTATGTTCCTGGATCAGGAAGATGGCGAGGTGATCTTTAAATTGGAGCGTACGAATAATGATACCTACGACGGACAGGGAGCCACGGGTAGCCCTGCAGCCGGCGGATGGGCAGGAGCGCGTTTTGCTTTTGTGGATGCTACCCTCGCAGGATCTCCTTATTTTGAAATGGGACGTTCGCTTTTCAATATTATCGACGAGAATGACATTCGTTACGATGTGAATGTCGCCCCGTCCAGTCTGATAGACCCGGATTATGAATCCAACAACAACCCGGCTACGGATATTATTGTGATTCAAAAATATCCTGGATCTGAGGGACAGCCCCTGATGAATGACCTGAAGATCTTCCGGGCGTCAGAGATGTATTTGATCCGTGCGGAAGCAGCTGTTGCCCAGGGGAATTTGGGTGTTGCTGCGAACCTGATCAAGGATATTCGCGATGCGCGTTTTGGTGAGGCCACAGCGGCTCCAAGTTTTGGAAGTCCTACAGAGGCTTATGCGGCCATCCTCGATGAGCGCCGTGTGGAACTGGCGTTTGAAGGTCACCGTTGGTTTGACCTGAAACGTTTGGGCACCCGCGCCAACCAGGGGGTCTTGAAAGACCCGATTGATTGTGCTTTTAATGGAGCCTGTACACTATCAGCAGATGATTTCAGGTTTACCTTGCCACTTCCGATTGTGGAATTCAATGCAAACCCGGGACTGCGTGAACAACAAAACCCAGGATACTAATCTAATAATCCAGAACAATGAAAAAGTATATATATATTCTTTTTGCCAGTCTCGGCTTACTCGCTTCCTGCGAGGAGGAGGTCGTTCGCTACGACGATCAAACGGGGCCTGCATATTTGCGGTTTTCGTCGCCGAATATAGACCTTCCCGTAGTCTTTGATTCCACAGCTGAAATTGACATACCGGTCCTGGTGAGTACCTTGTCAGATGTGGATCGTACGGTTGCCGTAAACGTGGTAACGACCGGTGCCGAAAACGAGGCGACACCGGATCAGTACAGTGTGGGCAACACGGTGACCATACCTGCCAATTCTTACCGGGGAATACTCCCTTTTACCGGAATTGACAATGGGATTGATATCGGTGAAACCAAAACGGTAACTCTCGAAATAAATGAGATTTCGGGAGATGCAGGGGCGGATTTGGATTCCTTTAGCACAACGACCGTTAGCCTGTTTCAGGTATGCCCGGTGGATCCGGATTTCTTTATAGGTGAATATCAGCTGACCACCACGGTTCCGGGTATTTTTGGAATTGATACTTTTGAAGGGGGGATAGTCACTTTGCAACAGGGTGAATCCAGCTCAGATGCCCGGAAATTTTCTGCTTTCGTCTATCCGGCATTTGGAACCTATGGCCCTTTTACCTTTAATTTCACCCTGGTATGTGGTACCGTCCTGGTTGCTTCCGGACAGGACACTGGAATAGGTTGTGGTGCCAATACACGTCTGGGACCTAGTGCTACCACCGGGGGTTATGAGGCAGGAGATGATTCGGTCCTGGTGATTGACTTTTTGGACGATGAAGGTGGCGGCAGTTGCGGAGCTGAAACCCCGGCGTCCATAACACTGACCAAGATTTAGAAGTTAGGATTAGAAAGTTCAAAAGTAGGCTTTTACGAAAAGCCTGCATTTTGCGGGCTTTTTTTGAAAGTGACGCCTTTTAGTACAGAATACACTGCCACTCGCAGGTGTAGTAGAAATCGGGGCAGAAAAAACCCGCCTGTCAGCAGGCGGGTTCTACATTTCCGAAGGATAATGATATTTATGGCTTGTCTATAAAGCGTTAAGGTGATTGATAAGCTGGATTACTTCATCTTCCGACTTGAGCTTCATTTTATTCTTTTTAATGTAAGCCTGTGCCTCTTCGGAATCCAGGATTCCGGCGATATCCTTTTTTTTCAGCTTAATTTCTTTGGCAGGAACGCCTTCCTGAGCAAGATAGTAAGTGATATCGTCGTCAAACCTGGGCGGCTTTTCCTTTGAGTAAGAAGAACTGGCCGGTACGGATTCCATAAAGACTCTTTTATGTTTTTTAAGGAGTCTTGTGGTCCCTTTGTTCAGCTCGAAAAAATACCCCTGAGCCGTTCCCGAGCCCTTTTCATAGGTCTCAATTTTTATGGTTTCCCCATTGAGTTCGGCCCAGATGTTATCCCGCATGAACAAAGTAGAAATCCCATTCGGCCCCTGAACCTGAATTTCATCCTGGTAGGCATTATAGCGCATCATGGCAGGATAAGGGGCTTCATTCTCCATATACACCATACCCCTTTTGAAATCGTCCGTAAGGTAAGGTGAGCCCACAAGGTTAGGGGGGAGGTTGTCATTAACCCCACCGGTAGTATTGTTGCGCAGGTATTCCGAGGGAAGATCTAAACTGGTTTGTGCTGTTAGGGTACTGGCCAGAGCCAGACCTAAGGCAAAAATAAAATGCTTCTTTTTCATTCTTTGGGTTTAATATATTTGTCTTTAATGTGCAAAATTCATGCCGGCTTTCCGGACTTAGACTATTCTACCCTGAAGACAAAAACTTCAGAATTGGTCACGTTTCCGGCCGTATCTTCAGTAGCCACTTGCCAGAAATAGGTGTTCCCGGATTGTACATCCACTTCAAGACTCGTACCCGTGATTTCGGATTCAAGTGCCGGCGGGGGATTTTCAGTTCCAAAGGATACCGTATAATTGCTGATGTCGTTGTCCACATCACTGCCACTCCATTCCAGGACTACCGAAGATGTAGCGCTGAGCGTTGCCCCCCGGGTGGGCGTTACGGCCTGGGCGGGAAACGGGGCGTAATTACTAATGCCGGGTCCGGCATTGAAAAAGCGCCACGTAGGGCTGGTCGCTGTTTCCGTGGTTCCATTGGCCCTGGAGACCACAAACCATTCGTACGGGACTCCTCTGAGAAGGATAATGGGTGTCGAGGATTCCGTACTACTGGTCAGGGAGCTGGATCCCGTATTGAGGTTCAGCAGGTTGACCTGATAACTATCCGTATTTTGAGAGTCATTCCACTCAAATACTACACGGCTCTGCGTTGGGTTGATCACCTCTCCCTCCGTACACTCTTCATTGTTGTCGGGAAAAATAAGCGTGGTGGCCAAAGGAGCGGGGATCGGATTCGGATCACCCCCACCGTCGTCCCCTCCATCCCCATCACCACCTCCGCAGGATAAAAGGATTATGGTACATCCCGTGAGCAGGAGTTTAGGTATGAAATGTAATTTTTTCATCGTTTGATGATTTTATAACTGTACAATTGATCTTGGTCGGTGACGTTGAGCAGATATACACCCCGGGCGTATGCGTCCATATTGATCTTCACCTCTCCGTTGCTGATTACAACCTCTTTGTTTAAAAGGCTGCTGCCGCTCATCGAAAACATTCGTATGCGAATCTTTGTGCCATCTTCAGCCGGGACAAACACCCTTAAATCTCCACTATCAATAGGGTTGGGAAGGGCGATGGGTTCTTCAGTCAGGGTTATGGATTGGGTATAAACGCCCTGGCATTCCTGGTCTGTGCGAACCTCCAGCTGATTCACGGGCTGATCCAGTCTTAAGGTGATACTGGAAGCACGCGTCTGGTAGCGTTGTCCGTTTAATACAATTCGGTACTCTTTGCCCCCGCTCAGATCTAAAGTGATCTCTTTCCCCAGGGTACTTACCTTTCCGCTGACGGATAAATCTTCCGGTTGGGGAACCTCCAGATCATAGCAGACCTCAAAATCGGGTTCTCCATCTACCGATAAACATAGGGTGTATGTTCCGGAATCCAGATTTTCAAAAGCGGTGCCACTACTAAAAGTCTGGGTGTTATCCGTTCCATTTCCGGTCAGGATGGCGATATAATCCAGTGCCTCGGTGGCTTCTACGGTAATACTTCCGTTATTGCTGGAACGACAGCTTTCCCCTTCGGTCTGTACCAGGAAGTTTGTCGCAGGGAGGGTAAAGACCGGACAGCCATCCAGACCCACGACAGTGCCATCTTCCGTACCAGGACAATTGTCCAGATCGTTTGGAACCCCGTCGTTGTCTTCATCCTCGTCGCAGACATCGCCGATACCATCTCCGTCTGCATCTTCCTGCCCCGGGTTGGGTGTTTTCGGACAATTGTCATCTAAATCCGGAATACCGTCATTGTCGTCATCAGGATCGCAGACATCGCCGAGGCCATCCCCATCCGTGTCTGCCTGATCTTCGTTGGCCACTAACGGGCAGTTGTCATTTACATCCAGGATACCGTCGTTGTCGTCGTCCGCATCATCTTCAAAACCGGTGAGTCCGAGGTCATCAATAACCACGCCTTCCTGATTTTCAAGCTCATCTGAGTGAAAGACGATTCGGAAAATCACATTGGTTTCCCCGCTTAAATCTGCTTCTCCCAGGGCGGCGTTTCCGACAAAGTCATAGGCGTATTCGGTCAGGGTGGCATTGGTGCCCGTCCATTGGGCTCCCGGACAGTTCTGGCAGTCATCCGCCGCTCCTGAGCTCTCGTTTGTCCGATCGCTGATGTACCAGTTCGGTTGGCTGTTCACTGAGCCCAAAACGCTCCAGGTACTGCCTTCGTCCGTAGAATATTGGACATACACGACATCGAAATCCTGCTCCAGATCATAAGCCATCTGAAACCTGAGCACTGGGGCCAGGGTCTGGGTGAGGTCGTAACACTTCGTGTAGAGGTAGGCTTTAACCCCATCGGGGTGATTTCCGTTCAAATTGGTGCCGTATGCTTCGCTCCCTGAGGCCGCCTGGTTTAAGACGGACCCGGCAGGAACACCCTTTTCCCATAACTGCCCATCGTCCCCTTCATTAAAAGAAAGCAGACCTGTCCCGGAACCTTCAAAGTCATTTATTTCGTTGGGAACTTCGGGTGCATTGATGTAGAAAATATGGGTAATTTCATTGTTGTCCGCAAAGGCATCCCCATCGACAGTTACATTCACCTGAATCCGAGCTTCTCCAATCTGGGCAATATTGACTAAAGGAAGTTCGAGGCCTGTCGACTGCTCACTCTGCAGGTTGACCGTTCGTTCTAAGGATTCGGGGTTATCCCCATTGATGCTGTATTCAATTTGCACGGTGGTTATTGGATTGATCCCGTTGTTTTCAATAGTGATCTCCGGGGTAAAACTACCGCAAAGGACCGCCCCATTGGGAGGGCTGAGGCTCAATAGGCGAACGTCTGCATCCGGAGTTTGAACGGGAATCGGGGATTGCCATACCCCCCGTCCGTAGGTGCTCGCGGTGATCACTTCATCATCGAGGGTGATTTCCAGGTCGCTTACTGCCGTACTGGGTAGTCCCTGGAAGTAGGGTTCCCATTCTGGGGTAGTCTCATTGGCTTCTGCCGCAGCGATAATGGCATCATCAATACGATAGACCCCGAGGTTTGTGCCCACGTAGACAGGATTGTCGGTATGCCGACCCTGATGTGCAATGGCAAAAAGGGCCTGATCTTCCGGCAGGTCGAAGGTAATATCAATTTCACGTCCGGCATCTCCATTGGCGGATACCGGTACTTTCCACACCTTCCGCCCGGTATTGTTCAATTGGGTGCTTTGGCGAATCCCCACCCGTAAGGAAGTAATTACATAGATGGCTGAACCATCATCCGTATCCACGGCGATATCGGAGACTGCAAAATCTGCATTAAAAAAAGCACTGAAAGTCGCTCCCCCGTCGTCACTGCGAAATACAAAAGTGCCCTCTGCGGCGTATAATACTTCCGGATTGGTCGGATCTACAATTAAATCTTCCAAAACATCCCCTTGTTCCGTCCCTCCAAAATTATTGGTCGAAATTTTTTCCCAACGGTTCCCTACAAGTTTGTAGACCCCGTCAAAGCCGCTGTAAACGGAACCGTCTGATCCAATGGCCAGGGGCGTGATCCAGTTGCCGCTGATCAGGTTTCCATTTTCATCCCGTGGACGGCCCACGGACCCAATGGATTGCCCGGAGTCAGAGGAAATGTTTAAAGTACCCCCATTTTGTGTAAAGCCGTAGACGATGTTGTCGTTGTTTGGATCAATGACGTTGTCCATGCCATCACCCCCGTGGTAGCCGTTCCAGTTCCCCTGATTGAGGATCTGGCCACCATTATCCTGCAATCCCCCAATCATTTTTGTGGCATCCTTAGAGGAAACGGTCAGTTTATAGAACTGACCAATAGCCATACCATTTGTTTTGTCGCTGAAAGTGCTTCCTTCGTTGTCTGAGGTGTAAATCCCCCCATCCGTACCTGTGAATAGCGTTCCGTTAAAAAACTTCAGCGTATGGATGTCCGCATGGGTATAGGAATCATCATTGATGAACCACTCGTTGAGTTTGAACCATGAGTTTCCTTTATTCGTGCTCTTCCAAATATTCAGGCAACCCATATAGAGTTCGTTGGCATCAGTGGGTGATACCTCCAGGGCCAGGTCAAACCAGGCCTGGGAAGATTCCATAATGTTTGTGGTATTCGGACTTTCCACAAAGCTCTCACCGCTATCCTCGGATCTGTAGAGACCCTGATACGTGAAGTTTTGTCCGCTTGTATTCGCCGCAAGGACGTATAAAAAATTCGGATTGGCCGGAGTAACGCCTAAGACCACCCGTCCGGCGGAGGTAGGCAGGACATCACTTGCTATTTCCTCAAAGACTTCCCCGTTGGTCGTTTTGTAGAAGGTGGCGGTATTCCCACCGCCTCCGATGTGTGCATTGGACACCGCATATACAGTATTCGGATCTCCGGGCTTGAGTTTAAAGTCGGAAATATACCCTGCACGAACCCGGTTAAAAGAAGCTCCCGAATCTGTAGATTTAAAAAGACCATTACT
>NZ_JBAVZJ010000567.1:0-4211 GCF_049588695.1 Robiginitalea sp. | reverse complement strand
CTCTTAAGGCCATCCTAAAATGAACCAGGCAGCGATTCATAAAACCCTTGCCGGAAAACCCGGAAGGAAACCTACTCCCGGAAAGCTCAAAGACCTATTTGAGATGAGACGGGCCGCCAATTTCACCCTGATTCAGGATTTGTTCTTTTCCCTCTATCCGGAGGCGCGGTACGCGGCATCTTTTCAAAATCTTCAAAAACTCCTGTCCTCACAATACAAAAACAGGCCGGCAGCTCTTAAACTTCAGGACATAGAACGGCAGGGAGAAGGAAACTGGTATCAGTCCGGGGCGTGGACAGGTATGCAGCTTTACGTAGACCGGTTTTGTGGGGACCTGAAAAAACTGAAAGAAAAACTACCTTATTTCGAAGCCCTTGGAATCAATTTCCTGCACCTGATGCCGATCACCAAAAGACCTTCAGGCCCGAATGATGGAGGGTATGCGGTAAACAGTTATACAGAAATTGATCCGACTTACGGTACTGAAGAGGATTTCATTGAGCTTACAAAAGCAATGCGTGAAAAAGGCATTTGCCTGATGCTCGATTTTGTGGTTAACCACACCTCGGATGAGTTCCCCTGGGCCCTGGAAGCCAAGTCGGGTAATCTCAAATATCAGGAGTTTTACTATACATTTCCGGACAGAAACATGCCCGACCTCTTCGAAGCGCATTTACCCGAGGTATTCCCGGAAACGTCTCCCGGGAATTTTACCTACAGTACGGAAATGGAGCGCTGGGTAATGACCGTATTTAATACCTATCAGTGGGATTTGAACTATACCAATCCGGTCGTATTCCTCTCCATGTTGGAAAACCTGCTGGAGCTTTCCAACAAAGGAGTTGATGTAATCCGGTTTGATGCCCTGGCGTTTTTGTGGAAAAAAATTGGAACAGTCTCCCAAAACCTGCCGGAAGCACATCAGCTGGTCTCCTTGTTCAGGCTTTGTCTCCAGGTGGTGGCGCCCGGGGTGATTATTCTGGCAGAGGCTATCGTGGCCCCTGAGGAAATTGTAGCGTATTTTGGAAAAGGTATCCTTAAGGGAAATGAATGTGAGATCGCCTACAACGCCACTTTTATGGCCTGTTTATGGAATTCGGTAGCCACCAAAAAGACAAATCTTCTGAGGCGTAGTCTGCGGGGGCTCCCTCCTAAACCCGATGCATCCACCTGGATTAACTATATACGGTGCCACGATGATATCGGCCTGGGATTTGACGACTCGCACATCTCCGCCCTGGGTTGGGACCCGCAAACACATCGTAGGTTCCTGCTCGACTATTTCTGTCAACGCCTGGACTGGAGTCCGGCAAAAGGAGCTGTTTTTATGTACAACCCCTTTACGGGAGATGGTCGGATTACAGGGAGTACTGCTTCCCTTTTGGGCCTGGAGCAGGCCATCGAAGAGAAAGATGTCCTCAAAATCACCTCATCCGTGAACAAAATCCTGATGATGTATGGAATCATCCTCGCAGCTCCCGGCATCCCCCTGATCTATGCCGGGGATGAATTAGGAATGTTAAACGACTATTCCTATATGGCGGAAGCCGACAAAGTAATGGACAGCCGGTGGATCAACCGGCCCCTGCACGACTGGGAAACCGTCTCGGGGCTGGGTACAGTAGAAAATCACGCCTCCAGGATTTATTTTGGACTGCAGCACCTGATTGCTCTCCGCAAGGAGCTCCCAGCCCTGGCAGATGCACGCAGTGTAACGTACCACGATGCAGGAAACGACCACCTTCTCGTCTTTGAAAGGGATGGAGAAACGGAGAATGGCGTGCTGATCCTCGCAAATTTTGATGAAAACCCCCAGGTGGTGCGCACCTCCCTCCTTTCGGCCCTGGGCTATATGGACAAGGGTCAATTTCAAAACCTGATTGATGGAAAAAAACAAAAGGTCCGGAGCGGGTTGCTTGAGCTATCCCCTGCAGAACTTTTGTGGCTGCCAAAATGTTGAACTAATTATAGCGCACTTTTCGAAGAATCCGCAGGGCTTCCTTCAGGGACTGGTAGATTTGCAAATCGATGTTTTTGAGAAATTTCCGGGAAGACTGTAACTGCGCTTCTGCCTCTTCAAAACCGTTGAGATAGCAGATGAGCGATGTGGCCGGAAAGCGCTGGAGATCCTTCAGCTCGGAAGGTTTCAGGGCGAGTCCTTTCCCCAGTTTCGCCAGGAGTGCTTTGTTTGTATTCAAAATATGGTGGAGTGTCTTCCGCTCGTATTGGGGCGGATCAAAAATAAGTTCACCAAACATCTGATACGTTCCATTGTCAGCAAATTCAATAGTGACTTTTTCCAAAGGATAATATCGCTTCTGATCGTCCAGGCCCAGGTAGATATATTCGGTGATATAAAAGGAATCCGCATCCCAGGCAATGGCAACCTCATCAAGTGAAGAGTAAAAAAGTTTTACCTGTTCGTTTATAAGTTCGATATCTACGCGGGAGTAGTACACCTCATCCCGAACTTCTTTCCTGTTGCCGGCCCAACAGACCACAAACTGCTCCTTAAAGACCTTGTAATGGCTGCTCAGGTCTTTGTGGCGGTAGTTGATAAAATCGATAACACCGTCGAGTGTCAGTTCTATATTATTTCTGGCGTGACGCTCAATTTGCGCTACTGTGGCCGAATTGGTGTCTCGCAGGGAAATGTCAAAATGCTTTGGTATGCTGATGCTTCCTTCCCGAAAAAAAACAGCTCCCCCATAATACTTCCAGATATTTCGCCTGAGGGAACAGATTTTGCCGGATGAGCTTATAGTTACAAGTCCTACCACCCTTCCTTCGGGCAAATTGGGGAAAAGGACGTTTTCATAGGAAATCAAGGGTGGGTTATCCAGGTAGGCGTTGACCAGGTTTTGGATCTTGCTGTCATCAAAAAAATCAACCCCGAGAATTTCATTATCCTCATCCTCAACACCGATGACGATATACGAACGGCTATTGGGATTGCTGTTTGCCAAAGCGCAAACGTGTTTCAGGAACTTGGCTTTTCCTTCCCTTCGACTGATATCAATTACCCGCTTTTTGTCATAAAAACTGTTCTCGTCATTGTGGGCGAGCAGATTTTTAATCAGCAGTCGTTTGTTGATCATTTGGCTTTACGAACAATGGTACTACTCGCCTGATCGGTTGGCATGACCACCAAATCGGCGATATTTACATGTGCAGGCCGGCTTAGTACGAACGAGATAATCTCTGCGATATCCTCAGGAGTGAGCGGGTGAAATCCCTGGTATACGGCCGAGGCCCTGGGAGAATCCCCTTTAAAGCGAACCTCGCTGAATTCAGTTTGAACTAGCCCCGGGTTTACGGCTCCCACACGCACCCCGTGTTCATTGAGATCAATCCGAAGGGCCTGATTTATGGCGTCTACTGCAAATTTACTCGCGCAATACACATTCCCTTTGGGGTATACTTCTTTTCCCGCCGTAGACCCAATATTGATAATTTGGGGGTTCCCCGATTTTAGTAATACAGGCAGGATGGCTTTGGTTACATATAACAATCCCTTGACGTTTATGTCGATCATGGCATCCCAGTCCTCCAGGCTCCCCTTGTCTATGGCATCCATCCCGTGTGCATTTCCCGCATTGTTAACCAGGACATCTATCTCTTTGAATACCCCGGGCAATGATGCCACGGCATCAAACACCTCCTGCTTATCCCGGACATCAAAACACAGGGTATGTACTGCGTCTCCCCATTTCTCTTTTAAGGCTTTAAGTCGGGCTTCCCGACGCCCACAGGCAATGATCCGAAACCCTTGTTCCGCAAGTAATTCTGCCGTAGCCCTTCCTATACCGCTACTGGCACCCGTTATAAAAACCGTACGACTCATATTTCTATTTGTTTATGGTACTTTTTCTCCACGGCTCGCCACAAGCAGGGTAAACCAGTCCTCCAACTCCAGGTCCAGGTCCAGGGCCTCCATCGATTCTTTAAGGCGCGTGGTCCGGGTTGTCCCGACTACCGGATGGATCCCGGCCGGATGGCGAAGGAGCCAGGCCAATAAGAGCTGGCTTTCGGTCACCTGATATTTTTCACATAGCGACTCCATGGATTGTGAAATTCGCGTATTTTGTTCGTTCTGCTCCCGGAAATAACTCCCCAAAGGACTCCAGGACATGGCTGTGCGACCGTTTATGATACAATCATCCAATACCCCGTCCCACAGGGAGGTGTCTTCTGTCAGAGAACATTCAAAC
>NZ_JBAVZJ010000566.1:0-2025 GCF_049588695.1 Robiginitalea sp. | reverse complement strand
ACAACGAACCGTACGAAGCAAATAAGCATGCTGGATAAACAGGGAATCGCAAAGCGAATTGCAAGGGAAGTAAAGGATGGATTTTACGTCAATCTCGGGATTGGGATCCCGACTCTGGTGGCCAATTATGTAAGGGACGACATACAGGTGGAATTTCAGAGTGAGAATGGCGTTTTGGGGATGGGACCTTTTCCCTTTGAAGGCGAAGAAGACCCGGATATTATCAATGCCGGGAAACAAACGATTACGACCCTTCCCGGGGCTTCGTTTTTTGATTCTGCAACCAGTTTTGCCATGATCCGTGGGCAACACGTAGACCTTACGATCCTCGGAGCCATGGAGGTGGCGGATAATGGGGATATCGCGAATTGGAAAATTCCGGGAAAAATGGTTAAAGGTATGGGGGGAGCTATGGATCTTGTGGCTTCCGCTGATAACATCATTGTCGCCATGATGCATACCAACAAGGCGGGGGAGTCAAAACTGCTGGAGTCCTGTACCCTACCCCTTACAGGGGTGGAATGCGTGCGGAAAATTGTCACCAACCTGGCCGTACTCGAAGTAACGGAAAAAGGATTTTTACTTTTGGAGCGCGCGCCAGGGGTAAGTGTGGAAGAGATCCGGAGCGCCACAAAAGGCCGGCTGGTCGTGCCGGGAGAAGTGCCTGAAATGCCGGTTTAAAAACCGGGTCTTTTCAGTCAAAAACCGACGTTTTACTACAACTTACCGACAGTTCACAACATTTGTGGAAATTCATCGTTCTAGGGGCGTATTTTCATTGTGAAATACAGTCAGAACCCCAAATTAATTTAACCCCAGTGCTATGGATACCCAATTGAATCAAGTTTCCGAGCAGGAAGAGATCCAGGTTTATCGCAATGACTTCATAAGCGGAATTCTCCACCTGACCCGAAAATTATTTATGTTGTAGCAACCTGCGAAACGTAAAGAAAAAGCCCCCGGCCCCTGGCCCGGGGGCTTTTTTTGTGGTCTGTTCCCGGATATCGTCAGCAATTTATACCTTGGTCTTTATGAATGCTGTGGAACTCATACCCATTGATATCAGGGATTTGCACGATCTGCAACGGATCGGGATCGAAGCCTTTACCGAATCCTTTGCCAGTGCTAACAATCCGGAAGATTTTAAAAAATATTTGGAGGCGGCCTTTGATTTGAAGACCCTCCGTGGGGAGCTCCTCAATCCCGAAAGCCGCTTTTTTTTCCTTTGCGAAGGGGGAATACGCGTGGGATATTCCAAAATTAATACGGGAAATGCACAAACGGAACTTCAGGAACCAGCGGGTATGGAAATAGAGCGTATCTACGTGTTGAAGGCTCACCAGGGGAAAGGCCTGGGGGCATGGATGCTAAAGCGTTTTCAAACCATGGCCATGGCGGAAGGGAAATCCTATCTGTGGTTGGGGGTATGGGAAGAGAACCATGCGGCCATTCGGTTTTACAAACAACATGGATTCGTTACATTTGACAAACATCCCTATTATGTGGGATCAGACCGGCAGATGGACTGGATGATGCGCCTTGAATTGTAATTGAATTTATTAACCCCCCCTAACACAGAATCATATGCATAAGAAATTTTGCCTGCTCGCCATAAGTGTTTTCGCATTTTTTACCGTCTATGCCCAGGAAGGACTTTATTTTCCTGAGCCTGCAGCAGAATGGGCTACAAAGAAACCGGCGGATTTCGGCATGGACACATCGGAATTGCAACGCGCTGTCTCATTCGCAGAATCCCATGAATACAGTGGTCCGAAGGATTTAAGACTGGCGATCCTCAAGGGTTTTGAGCGGGAGCCTTATCACGAGGTGCTCGGGCCGGTAAAACCCAGGGGTGGGCCCGCAGGAATGATCTTAAAAAAGGGATATGTCGTGGCTTCCTGGGGAGATACCAAACGCGTCGATATGACCTTCAGCGTCACAAAGAGTTTTTTGTCTACCGTGGCAGGACTGGCCAGAGATCGCGGACTTATGGGTTCTGAGAAAGATCTGGTGTCTGACTATATC
>NZ_JBAVZJ010000565.1:0-10705 GCF_049588695.1 Robiginitalea sp. | reverse complement strand
CCCAACGGCCGTCAAAATTGTCATAAGCCCTTTCCCTGCCGTAGTAATACCCCGAAATATCCACCGAGAAAGTCTTTCCCGACTGTACTGCATTCCCCAATTGGGGAATTTCCAGGTTGGAACTGATAAACCGACCCGCAACCGACATGGAAAACTGATCGCTTAATTTCAGGGAATACGAACCGTCAATAGATAATTCATTGGGCTTAACCAGGGTACCGATTTCCTCAAAGGAATTTCGCAACTCGATTTCCCCCAGGGTAAAATACCTTATAGATACGGCAAAGGCACTTTGGTCATTGATTTTATTGAAATAGCTCCCGTTGAGCAATGCAATATCAGTGATAAGACTCTCTAAATAGGGTGTGTAGCTGATCCCAATTCCCATTTTGCGTTCGGCAAAGGCAAATTTGGCAGGGTTCCACTGTTGGGAAAATCCGTCTACAGAGCTGGCCACTCCGATATCGCCTATGGCAGAGGACCTGGCATCTGCAGCAATCCTCAAAAAAGGCACCGCCGTAGTAATAACCCTTTCATCTTGTGCAAACCCCTTGAATGAGGCGGCAAGCAGAAGTAATACGCAAATTTTTTTCATCGTAACAAAGTGCTTCTTAAATAAAAAACCCTTTTTTCAAAGGGCAGAAACCGGAAGAATTCTGTTCCTTAAATACCCCGGTATATTCTATGGTAACGGCAATTTTCGCAATATCTTATGTGAGACTTCCTGAAACCTTCAGTGTTTTTAAGAAGTTTAAAGTTGATTTAATACCTATTAATATATAGCTTCTGAAAAATGGTTTTAACTTTGAGCCGTTTAATTCCCCCAACACACGGGTTTAAAAACCTCTCCGGGCTTATACTAGATCGACGAATAACTCGTTATCAATGCACATAAGGCCGGAATCAATTCGGTTTTGGCCAAATATAGTTTTTGTTAAAGGTGTAAAATATAATGAACTTTTACCCGTTTAATTAGCCGAATAGCATTTAAAAAACGACTGAAGGCCCTAAAAAGCCCGATCCGAAACTTAAGTCCGAAATACAGATGAAACAAACACGTACCAGCACATTCCTTTTGGCAGCCATTGTCGTAGGATCCCTAAGCATGCAGAGTTGCAAGAAGTCTTTAGGATCCAAGGATATCTCTAGAGCTACAGGTTGGAAAATCAACGACAAGGAAGGGGGATTTCAGTATAATTCCGATTTCAAGGAGCAGGAAACCGCTCCGGGACTTGTCTTTGTTGAAGGAGGAACCTTCACAAAAGGTAAGGTTCAGGACGACGTCATGCACGACTGGAACAACACTCCGACAACGCAGCACGTCCAGTCCTTCTATATGGATGAGACAGAGGTGACCAACGTGATGTATCTCGAATACCTGGACTACCTTAAAAGTGTCTACCCGCCCGAAGATCCGAAGTACGCCAATATTTATGTAGGTGCCCTTCCGGATACACTGGTTTGGAGAAACCGCCTGGGCTATAACGAAACCATGACCAATAACTACCTGAGGCATCCCGCCTATGCGGAATATCCCGTTGTTGGCGTGAATTGGATTCAGGCCACTCAGTTTGCCGAATGGCGTACCGACAGGGTGAATGAAGCCATGCTCGAGCGTGAAGGGTATTTGGCTGAAGATGTAAAATACAGGGCGATGAATGGTGAGATCGCTGGTAATTTCAGTACAGAGACGTATCTGAATGCCCCTAAATCTGTATACGGCGGTCAGATCGATACCCTGATGGGCAAAAATGTTAAGGATTCGGTTCCCTCCTTTGCGAAAAGGAGCAGCGGAATCCTCATGCCTGAATATCGCCTGCCTACGGAAACGGAGTGGGAGTACGCAGCAGCTGCCCTTGTGGGAACCCGTGAATACAATAACTACCGCGGAAGGAAGAAATACCCATGGGAAGGTGATTACACCCGTAACGGCCAAAGAGTCGGAAGGGGAGATCAGCTCGCCAACTTTAAGCAGGGTAAAGGAGATTACGGTGGGATTGCCGGATGGTCCGATGACGGGGCAGATATTACGGCTCCTGTAATGTCCTACAAGCCCAACGATCTGGGATTATACGATATGGCAGGTAATGTCGCTGAATGGGTAGCTGACGTCTACCGCCCTATTGTAGATGATGAAATAAGTGATTTCAACTACTATCGCGGAAATATCTTTAACAAAAAAGCCATAGGTAAGGATGGAAAAGTAATGGTCCTCACTGAAGGAGAAATTGTTTACGACACCCTGCCTAACGGAAAAATAGTAGCTCTTAACCTGCCTGGTGAAGTTAAAATGGTTGCAGTGGATGAAGAGGATACCTATCTGAGAACCAATTTCTCTCAGAGTGATAACCGTGGATACAGGGATGGAGATCCCGGGTCTTCAAGATTCTTCGACCGCTTCAGCGAAGAAGAGGATGTGGACGACAGAAAACAAATGTACAATGCCCCTAAGCACAAAGTAGAGCGGGACGAAGAAGGTAAGCTGGTACGGGAATACGACAAGAGTAACTACCGTACATCCCTGATCAACGATGAAGTTCGCGTTTACAAGGGAGGTTCATGGAGAGACCGTGCCTACTGGTTAGACCCTGCGCAAAGGAGGTACCTGCCTCAGTACATGGCTACCGATTACATCGGATTCAGATGTGCCATGTCCAGAGTGGGAAGTAAATCCAAAGGAAAGAACAAGACGATTCGGGGTAAAAAAGTTAAAGGATAATAAACCCCCTTTCATACCTTAAAAAAAAGCCCTGACTTTTCGGTCGGGGCTTTTTATATTTACCCAATGAACGTCGAAGATATTTATTCCCGGTTTCTGGAATTCCCCTCAATTTCTACGGACAGCAGGAACGTCCTGCCGGATAGTCTGTTCTTTGCACTAAAAGGACCTAATTTTAATGGCAACCGTTATGCGCAGGAGGCCCTGGAAAAAGGGGCCGCCTTTGCCGTGGTGGACGAAGCCGAATACGACGTAAATGACCGGACCCTTCTGGTTCCCGATGTCCTGAAATCCCTGCAGGATCTCGCTACCCACCACAGACGGCAAAGCCAGGCTACCTTAATTGCGCTTACAGGAAGCAATGGTAAAACGACGACGAAAGAGTTAATATCCCGCGTATTGGAGCGCACCTACAAGACCCAGGCTACTGTTGGAAATCTGAACAATCACATTGGAGTGGCCCTTACCCTGTTGCAGATCCGGAAGGACACTGAAATGATGGTAGTAGAAATGGGTGCCAACCACCAAAAAGAAATCGCTTTTTTATGTGCTTTGGCAGAACCGGATTTCGGGTATATCACCAATTACGGAAAGGCACATCTGGAAGGGTTCGGGGGAGTGGAAGGCGTGATCAGGGGAAAAAGTGAAATGTATGACTATCTCATGGCGGAAGGGAAGACAATCTTCCTGAATGCGGATGATCCCATTCAAAGAGAAAAACTCGAGTCCTATACGAACAAAGTGGGGTTTAGCACCTCTGAGGCAGGTTATTTCAGGATTGACAATCAGGGAGCCGATCCTTTTGTCACGCTTAAGGCTGAGGATACAGTTATAGAAACATCCCTCAGTGGGTCATATAATTTCAGTAATTGCGCCGTTGCTGTGCTCATGGGCAAATACTTCAATGTTCCCCTGAAGGAGATCCGAACGGCCATTGAGTCTTATGTTCCCGAGAACAACCGGTCGCAGCTCTTGCAGGTAGGTTCCCTGGACGTACTCCTGGACGCCTACAATGCCAACCCGAGTAGTATGTCTGCCGCCCTGGAGCACCTGGAGGCTCTTGAAACCCCTAAAAAATTCGCAATTCTGGGGGATATGTTTGAACTCGGCGCCGATTCTGCAGCTGAACATCAGCTCATGGCTGAACAGGCCGATGCTCTAAAGCTGGATAGCCTGCTGCTTGTAGGTACTGCGTTCTCTGCGACTCAGACAGAAGGGGAAAGATTTAAAACCTTTGAAGCTCTTGTGGAATTTCTGAAATCCAACCCTATTTCAGGACCGGGGACCCTCCTTATCAAAGCTTCCCGCGGTATGGCCCTGGAGTGTTTGGTGGATCATTTATGAGAGGGGCTGCCTAATGCAAATAGAGGGCCGAGCGACCGCTGAAGGTCCGGTGGACCTTCGGCAGCGAGGAGCCAGCTGGTGCGAGGGCCTTTCCTAATCTTCCCTTGATCCTCTGGATTACCTCCCCTCCCTTCGGTCGGGGCGGTAATCCAGATACATCCCGCTCCTGCAAATAGAAAACCAAAACCCACAGCCCCTGTCGGGCCTGTTGTCTTTTTCCATTTCGCCCTCACTTACGAGTAAACTCGACGTGGTCCGAAATGGAAAAACCCACGTCCTGCGGACGTGGGTTTTCTGAGTGATGTGGGATATACTGGATTCGAACCGGTGACCTCTGCCCTGTCAAGGCAGCGCTCTAAACCAACTGAGCTAATATCCCCCTTTAGGAAGGCGCAATTTCGTAAAAAAAAGCGGGAGTGAGAAAACAAGGGGGAAAGAAATCTTTTCCCAACTTTCAATTTCAAAAAAAAGCAACCCGCTGATCTGGGTCATTTTTAAAAACAGGACTCCTCCTTACATTCGTCTTGACATGCGAACCCACAATGTGTAATCTAATTTTTATGTGATGGACTTAACTAAATTTAAAAAAAGACATCCCAGTGGTCTTTTGTCGCAAGATTTTTTTGACCTGGACAACTTCTTTGATGATCGCATGTGGAAATCCGGTCTTATGAATGCCGATTTCTGGAATGGTAAGACAGTGGAACCAGCCCTGAACATCAAGGAAACCGAAAAGGGGTTTGAAATTGAACTCGCCGCACCGGGATTCTCAAAAAAGGACTTCAATATTACCATCGAAGACGGATGCCTGAATATCGCTGCCGAAAAAGAGGCTTCCGAGGAGGAAAAGTCAGAGGATTTTACCCGTCGGGAGTTTAACTATAAATCCTTCAAAAGATCCCTTCAACTTCCCGAATCTATAATGGAAGAGGAAATTAAGGCAGAATACAACGACGGGATACTCAACTTCCGGCTTCTCAAAAAAGAAGAGGCTGAAAAAAGACCGCCCAAGGTGATTGAAGTAGGATGAAAAACCCTTTTCAATCCACCTATCCCTGTACTGCAAATCGTCCATAAGTGCGCAGTGCAGGGTTTTTTGTACTATAGTTTTTTTATTTTGCCCGAAGCCTCATCCAGACGTTCTTTTGCCTCCCGGTATCCAAGCTCAAAAATAGTATCGAGATCCTTTTCTAGAAAGGTGCTAAAGCGACTGAGTTCCTTCGGATAAACCAGAATATCGCATAGGGGGAACTTGCTAATGGAATCGGAGGCTGTTTTGATTTTCAGAACGCGTTCCAGGACCGAAAAGGAGTGTTTTATTTTCGATTTATCTGCCGGCTCAAAAGGATTTACGTAAACACCTATCAGGAAGTCTGCATGATCTCTGAGTAAATCAGCGGGAAAATTATTGAGTACTCCCCCGTCCACATAATATCCTTTCCCTATTTCGACGGGTGCGAAAAATCCAGGAAAGGCAGCTGAGGCCAATATAGAACGGATTAAAGGCCCTTTGGTGAAAATCTTCAACTCACCCGTGAGGATATTGGTTGCGGTGACCTGAAGTGGAATTTTGAGCGCTGAGAAATCATCTTCGGGAAGTATTTCGAGAAACCGGTCATAAAAACTTTCGGGGTCCACCCACCCTGGTTTTCCAAAAGCATAATTTCCAAAACTCATCAATTGAATACCCTTAAAGAACTCGAGCATATCCGCAGTTGAGATTCCATAAGCGTAGAGCGCTCCAATCACAGATCCGGCACTGGTGCCCGCAATGGCTTCCGGCCTGACGCCGGCCTCTTCCAGGGCCTTCAACACCCCAATATGGGCAATCCCCCTGTACCCGCCTCCAGATAGCGTTAAGGCAATTTTCATAATTTAAATAGTGCAGTTATCAAATAGAATAAGGCATCGATTCGCTGCATGACCATTGTCATATAAAACATCCGTATTCACGTAGTATCTTTATAGATGGCTGCTAAGGTTCCCCTCGATTTCAGCCTTAGTGCAAGTTAAGACTTATCCACCACGGATCCACAAATGCTGTGAATGTATGGGAAGTTGGTTGGGAATTCGAGCGGACCAGTAGCTATAGCATAATGAAAAACTCCAAAAAAGCATCGGGATTGTTGGATGCGCTGCCTCACGGCAGGGCCGAGGCCGTACTTATCCTGGATGCCAGGGGGTGTTTCCTGGACTACCTCCCTACCCTTGATCAGGAGTTTCTCTTGCAAAATAAGGACCTCAAAGGCAGTCCGCTCACAGATTCGCTTCCCACCCATGTGGGCCCTTTATTCCTCAAAGCACTGCAAGGCGTCAGGGAAAACCGAAAACCGCAGCACCTGGAATTTTCCACAAAAGACGAGCCGGAAAAGCATTACGAAGCCAGGCTACTTCCTTTAAACGAGGAAAAAAATATTATCGCCCTCCGGGATATTACCGAGAGGGTGCAGAACAGACGGGACCTCATCCGGGAAAAAAGCCGCCTGAGGAATTATCTGGATTCGGCGGGTTCTATGTTTATCGTCTTAAAACCCGATTACAGTATTGCCCTTGTAAACCGCAAAGCCTGCGAGGTATTGGGATATCCCATGAAAGCCCTGTTAAATCAAAACTGGCTGCCCTTTATCAGCGGGGAGAAAGAACAGAAAAGACTTAAAATCCTCTTTGATCAAACCTTCAGGGTCAAAAAGGCGTTGTCCGATTATTTTGAGAGCCCCGTGACTTCAAAGTCGGGGGATACCCGCCTTATCCGCTGGCAAAATGCCCTTCTAAAAGATACTTCGGGAAAGCCAACAGGGCTGATTTGTTCCGGAGTGGACATTTCCGACCAGAGAGCCGCTGAAAACGAACTGCTCAAAAGTGAGGAAAGAAACCGGGCCATACTCGAAGCCATTCCGGACGTCATACTGCTTCTCGATCGCCATGGGCGTATCCTGAGGGTAAAAGAATCTGCCCGCTCCCCTCATTACTTTCAAAAAGAGCGTATAGAAGGGAAATGTGTTGCAGATGTCTTTCCCGGAAAGACAGGTCGGGAAATGCTCCTGAAAATTAAGGAATCCTGCCAATCGGGACAGACAAAAGTCCTGGAAACAGACCTGGATACAGACCAGGGTAAACTGTCCTATGAAATCCGATATGTTTGTATGGAGGACCGGCAGGTACTGGCTGTAGCCCGAAATACGACCGATACCCGTACCACCCGACAAGGTCTAAACCTCAGGAACCGGGCGTTGGAAGCTGCAGGAAACGGGATTATTATCGCGGATGCAATCCTCCCGGACTTCCCCATAATCTATTGCAACAACGCCTTTACTGAAATGACCCAATACTCGGCAGAAGAGTCCATTGGAAAGAATTGCCGCTTTCTGCAGGGTCCGGAAACCGATCCGGAAAAAGTAAGGCAGGTACGGGAAGCCCTCAATAAAGGAACCCAATGTCGTTTGGAATTGAGAAATTACCGGAAAGACGGTTCCCTTTTTTGGAATGAACTTACTATAACCCCTATTCGTGATCATATGGGCGTTCTCACCCATTTTATAGGGGTTCAGAACGATATCAGCACAAGGGTTTTGGAAGGGGAGCGCAAAGACCATATCCGAAGAATCCTGGAGGCCATAACCCACGACAAACCCCTTGCGAATATAGCCGAAATGATTGCCTCCTTTCTCCGTGCCTATTTTCCAGAGATGGGGATACAGATTGCCTTGTGGCAACCGGGTAAGAAAATACTGGAAACCCTTTCCGGTATTGGGCTTCCTACGGTCATGAGCCGAAAACTAAAGAAAGTGGATCTAAAAAAGGATATGGGCTGTCCATGTGCTCTGGCCGTTAAAAAAAGAAAAGCGTCAGTGCTCGAGGATCTCGAAAAGAACGAGGCCTCGGGAAGATTCATCGATGCGCTTAAAGCATTAGATATTAAAAGTTGCTGGTCCTTTCCCGTCCTTTCGTCTGAAAAAAAGGTACTCGGAACCTGTACCTTTTACGGCAAAATTGCTGCCAAACCCGAAAGGGCAAAAGAAGAAATAGTACAGGATGCCACACAGCTCACCGGCCTTGCGATCGAAAGGTACTTTACGCGTATTCATTTGGAAGAAAGCAATACCAAGCTCGAACAATACGCAAAAAATCTGGAAAAGGATGTGGCGCAACGGACCGAGGAAGTAGAGTCTGCGCTGCAGAAACTCATGGAAAGCAACCGCACCCTCCAGAACCAGATAAAAACAACCCAGAAAGCAGAGGAGCGCGCCCTGGCCAATCAGGAACTCTTTGCGGCTATTGCGCGGAACTTTCCGAAGGGCGTCATCATGGTATTCAACACCTTGAGGAATTATGTACACCTGGAAGGGGAAGAACTGGATCGTATAGGTCTTCGAAACTGGATGTTTTTAGGAAACTCAATACTCAAAACTCCGGGCTTTACGGCTGAAGAGCTCAGGAGACTGGATAAGAAAGTAGAGCAGACCCTGGGGGGACAACACCTCTCTTTTGAGGTACAAATAAAAGAAAACACCTATGCGGTGAATTCCATGCCCCTGTACGTGGGAGAATCCCCGGGATGGGCGCTCCTGGTGCTGATCAACGTCACCGAGCAAAAAAAGTCCGAAGAAGACCTCTTGCGCGCCCTGCGGATTGAACAGGAACTCAACGATCTCAAATCGCGCTTTATCTCTATGGCTTCTCACGAATTTCGCACCCCACTCAGCGCTATTCATTCCTCAGCCATCCTCATTGGAAAACAAAATACCCCGGGCCTGGAAGACAAACGACGGCGTTATCTGAGACAGATCAAAAATAACGTGCGGAACCTCGTAGTCATTTTGGATGATTTCCTTTCTTTGAGTAAACTCGAACAAGGGAATATCGAGGCGCAGCCGGATACTTTTGACGCTTTGGACCTGATTCGCTCCGTCCTCGAGGAACTCGAAAGCAACCTAAAAGTAGGACAGCACTTTAAGGAGACCTTTGAAATGTCTTCACTCGGGGTGTACCAGGACCCCAAACTACTGCGTCAGATTTTGGTGAATCTCCTGTCCAATGCGATCAAATACGCCCCTGAGAAAACCGGGATTGCTATCGCGATCGAAAAAGATGCCACAACGTTTTCCATTTCCATAACAGATAAGGGCATGGGGATTCCCGAGGAGGAACAAGAACAATTATTCAATCGTTTCTTCCGTGCACGAAACGCCATAAATATTCCGGGAACAGGTCTGGGGCTCCACCTGGTGAAACTCTATACGGAACTCATGGGGGGAACTATTACCTTTAAGAGCACCCTGGAGAAAGGAAGCACTTTCAAACTCAAACTTCCGGTAGCATTTAATCCCATCTGATATGAGAAAGATCCTGATTATCGAAGACAACGAAGATGTACGGGAGAATACTGCAGACCTCTTGAAACTGGCCGATTACAACGTCTGTACAAGTGCGGATGGTGCCGCGGGTATTCAGAAAGCCAGGAGTTTTCTTCCCGACCTTATCATATGCGATATTATGATGCCCGGACTGGACGGCTATCAGGTCCTGGAGGCCTTGCAGGCAAATATCAAAACCGCAGGGATTCCTTTTGTATTCCTCAGTGCCAAGGCCGACAAATCCGATGTTCGCAAAGGGATGAACCTCGGTGCGGACGACTACCTTACCAAACCGTTTGAAGAACACGAACTCCTGGAAGCCATAGACTCCCGCCTGAAACGACACGAATTCCTGCAAAAAGAATACAGCAGGGATATAAGTGGTTTGAACGCATTTATAGAGCATGCCGCGACCTTTTTGAACCTCGACTATATCGAACGGATCTATTATTCCAAAACCTATCAGCCAAAGGACCTCCTGTATATGGAGGGCAATGCGGCAAACTTCCTGTACTACGTTAAAAAAGGTCTGGTTAAAAGCTATAAGTCTACGGAGGGGGGGAAGGAGTTGATCACGGGCATTAGCCAGGAAGGCGACTTTGTAGGTGCCTTATCCCTGCTTAATCCGGGGCGGACCTACCTGGAATCGGCAGTGATTCTGGAGTTTTCTGAAATATATAGTATCCCCAAGACAGATTTCGTTAAGCTCCTTGAGGAAAACAAAATAGTGTCGAAAAAATTTATCGAACTCATTTCAAATAATCTCATCGACGCCCAGGAGCAACTGGTAAACCTGGCGTATTCCCCCGTTCGCAAGAGACTGGCCCTGGTGCTAATCAAATTACAGCGGGCCGGGTTAATTCAGGATGCCACACACGCGGGTATCGATATCGCCAGGGAAGACTTAGCCGGGATGGTGGGAACGGCCACCGAAACGGTTATCCGGGCCCTCTCTGAGCTCAAGGAAAACGGGGTTATCGATATGGGAAAAGCCCGGCGAATCCTCATTGCCGATCCTGAAAGGCTCCGGGAAATCGGGAGTTATGGATAAGTCCCCCCCTACCCGGACGAATTCAGATGTCCAGGCAGCAAACCTCAGATGCCCTGTCAGCAAGACTTAGCGGGTTTGGGGAAGTAAAGCACCCAGGGCGTGGCGGATGTTTCTAAGTTTGCCCAATGACCAGTCAATAGCCATAATCTTAAGGGAAGGTAAAACCCCATACCGCCATCCCGATCTCAGGATTTCTCCGGGGGCTTTATTCAATTGCCCTTTTAAACGGTACAGACT
>NZ_JBAVZJ010000564.1:0-3256 GCF_049588695.1 Robiginitalea sp. | reverse complement strand
CAGTACAGGGGTAGGTTTCATAATCGTGGGTTTGTTAAATGTCCGGTCTAAAAGGTAGTTTAATTATTTCGATTGATCTAACATATCCCACTAAAAAAGCCCACGTCCCTGGAGTCCAAATTTTAAGGACACCGAGGAGGTCCTGCCCCGGATCCAACAAACAATTTCGGAATTGTATGTGTAATGGTATAATTTGATTAATTTAAAACACGAAACACAAAGTGTATGAATTACCGGAGAAAATTTTTGAAACAAGGCATACTGGGGAGTTCGGCAGCACTATTCGTTCCTCCCTTACTCTGGGCTCAGCAGGATGAGTTGGTTGGGGCAAACGATCGCATCCGCGTAGGTTTGATCGGTTGTAATGGAATGGGGTTTTCGAACCTGTCGTCATTTATGCGTAACCCCGAAGTAGAGGTAGCCGCCCTTTGCGATGTGGATACCCGTGTCCTGGACAGGCGGGAGGCGGAAATACTTGCGGGCGGGCGTCCAAAACCAAAGCGATTCACGGATTATCGCAAACTTCTCGATTCAGCGGATATCGATGCGGTGATTATCGGGACACCCGATCACTGGCATTGCCTGCAGCTCATCGACGCCCTGAAAGCAGGGAAACATGTGTATTGTGAAAAACCCCTGGCCAATTCCATCCATGAGGCGGATCGTATGCTTAAAGCCGTGAAAGACTCTGACCGAATTGTACAGGTGGGTCAGTGGCAGCGGAGCGAGCCCCATTTCGAAAAGGCAATATCCTATGTACATTCGGGAGCTCTTGGTCCAATCCGACTTGTAAAAACATGGGCATATCAGGGTTGGATGAAACCTATACCGGTTTTACCCGATGCCCCGCCTCCACCGGAGGTGGATTATAAAATGTGGCTGGGGCCTGCTGCCCAAAGGCCGTTTAACCCGAACCGTTTCCACTTTAATTTCCGTTGGTTTTGGGACTATGCCGGGGGCTTGATGACGGACTGGGGCGTCCACCTGATCGACTATGCGCTCTTCGGGATGAAGGCAGCGAATCCTGTTTCCATTACTGCTACAGGGGGGAAATATGCCTACCCGGACGATGCTTCCGAGACTCCGGATACCTTACAGGCCATATACGAGTTTAATGACTTTACGCTTCTTTGGGAGCACGCTACGGGAATCGACGGCGGAAATTATGGCAGAAACCACGGAATCGCATTTATCGGAAATAATGGGACTCTGGTTCTGGACCGCGGTGGGTGGGAAGTTATTCCGGAAGTAGCACATGATGGATGGCGTATGCTCAAGGATCAGCCAAAGATGGAGGCTGTACCCCTTCAGCCTTCCTCAGGTGAAGGACTTAATCGGCATACTTCAAACTTCCTGAAAGCCCTTAAAACAGCAGATCCCACTATTCTCAAGGCACCTGTAGAGGTGGGGTACCATGCAGCCCGGGTATGTCATATGGGTAATGTGGCCTATAAAATGGGCGGTAAGGTGTTTTGGGATAAAGAAACGGGAAGTTTTAAGGATCCTGAAGCCAATTCAGTAGCCAGGGTGCACTACCACAATGGTTGGTAGAGGTACTGACCTGCTGCGGAACCCTGTTACTTTTGGTACTTATCGTTCAGGCCTATCCCTTTGGAGATCATAGGTATGATTTTTTGCAGCCTTCTTTCGCGGGTATCTTCTCTTTTGGCCGTTGCGATGTATTCACAATAGTCATTTTGTTTATAAGGAGGAAGGTTATAGAATTCGCTGGACAAAGCTGGATTAGCCAGAAGGAGTGTCTTTAGTTCTATAGGAATTTCACGCTTCACTGTTTTGTTACCCGCTATTTTCAATCCCTTCTTTTCGATTTGGATAGCCTCTTCGATGTATTTTTTTATAGCCTCCGGATTCAATACATCATCCGTTTTGAATTTCCAGTGACGCATAGCCATGGTTTTCCCATCTTGTGCATTCTGCAACACACCCAGGGGGTCTGTGTGGAAAACCCCGTTAAAAAACCAAAGGGCGTAATGATTTTTGAAAGATAGGATTCCCACTATATTTTTCCCCTCCATCGTGTAAACAGGAGCGTTCCACTTCAGCGTTTCTTCCAGGCCGCACTTCAGTGTGATACTGCGCAGCATCCCAATACCCTCCTTAAATGGTCCGCGTTTGCCGAAATAGGCTTCTAGTTTTTCTTCGGCTGCCATGTTTCCGGAGGTTTTTTTGCAGTTAACTCACAAATTTTCACAATGACCTGCACAGCCTTTTCCATACTCTGTACCGGGATGTATTCGTATTTACCGTGAAAATTATGTCCTCCGGCAAATATATTAGGGCAGGGGAGACCCATAAAACTCAACTGAGAACCGTCCGTACCGCCTCGTATGGGTTTTATAATCGGTTTAACGCCGACAGCTTTCATCGCCTTTTCCGCTACTTCCACAATGGAGAAAACAGGGAGGATTTTTTCCTTCATATTATAGTACTGATCTGAGATTTCGACTTCGATTTCAGCATTGTACTCTTTCCTGGCTTCAGCTACCAGCTCTTGTAGCCGGGCTTTCCGGTTTTCGAAATGTGTTTTGTCGTGATCACGGATAATCAATTGGGCCGTGGCTTTTTCAATACCTCCCTGCATCCGATGCACGTGGTAGAAACCCTGCCTTTCAGACGTTTTTTCCGGGACCTCTTCTGCCGGAAGTCCTGAAAGTACCTCTCGGAGTACGGTCAGGGCATTGATCATTTTGTCTTTGGCATACCCCGGGTGTACGCTCTTACCAAAGGCTCGCACTTCTGCCTTTGCCGCGTTAAAATTTTCATATTCCAGTTCCCCGATCTGACTGCCATCCACAGTATAAGCCCATTGGGCTCTGAACGCAGGTACGTCAAAAAGGTGGGCTCCACGCCCGATTTCCTCATCCGGGGTAAAGCCTATACGGATTTCTCCATGTGGAATCTCCGGATGGGTTATCAAATACTCCATGGCGGTGATAATCTCTGCGACCCCGGCTTTATCGTCGGCACCCAAAAGTGTGGTCCCGTCTGTCACGATCAGGGTTTGTCCTTTATATTGCAAAAGCTCCGGGAAGTACTCGGGTGAAAGTACAATAGATTTTTCAGCGTTCAGGATAATATCCGCCCCGTCATAATCCTCGATCACCCTCGGTTTTACATTTTCCCCTGAGAAATCCGGACTGGTATCAAAATGGGAGATAAAACCAATAGCAGGAACCGTATTTGGGGTATTTGAAGGGAGGGTAGCGGTCAGGTAGGCATTAGGGTCCAGGACTAC
>NZ_JBAVZJ010000563.1:0-3848 GCF_049588695.1 Robiginitalea sp. | reverse complement strand
TGCTTTTCAATACACCCTGGACGGGGAGGTTTTCCAGGTCGGGGAATTTGCCAACGGGGGGGTGGATGCCACCACGGTAGATCCGGGTGTAGATCTACAGATCAACAACAACACCCTGGTGGTAAAGTTGCTCAAAAGTAATATTACCAATGTTTCAGATCCGATCTGGGATCTGATGATGAAAAACATCTATGCCACCGGGGCTTTTCAGCTGGCCGAAGACGATTTTAAACTCAATATCCTCTACAACGATCCCACGCCTCGAAATTATATTACCCCGGTAGATCCCGACGCGGGTTGGCCAAATACTCCCAAACCCCTGGAAGAGCGTATCCTCCTTGATGTTTTTAATTTGGACCGCCTCAATGTTTACAACGACGTGCAACCCGGGGGAGATGGATTCTTCGACTACGTACCCGGAATTACAGTAAACCCCCAGAACGGACTGATCATTTTTACCAAGGTAGAACCTTTTGGATCCTATCTTTTTGAACTCCTTGGAGGGGGGGATTACAATCAGCCGGACGATCAGGGATACAATCCCAACCAGCAGAAGTACGTATTCAGAAATATGTACATCCAGACCAAGGCAGCTTCCCTTGAAGATGCTGAGAAAAACAGATTCAGGCTTAAAGGGCAATATAAATCCCAGAGTGGCGGGGGAATTCCCATCGGGGCCTTTAATGTGCCCCAGGGTTCGGTCCGGGTTACAGCCGGGGGTCGGCAACTTCAGGAGGGTATCGACTATACGGTAAATTACCAGGCGGGAACCGTTCAAATACTCGACCCCAGTCTTGAGGCTTCCAATGTCCCGATCAATATCTCTGTCGAGAACAACGCCGTTTTCGGACAACAGACCCGGAGGTATACCGCTTTAAACCTCGAACACCAGTTCAATGAGAATTTTGTGCTGGGTGGAACACTGCTGAACCTCAATGAACGCCCCCTGACCCAAAAAGCCAACTTCGGCGTAGAGCCGGTGAATAATTCCGTTTTTGACCTCTACGGAAATTATTCCACAGAAGTCCCGTTTTTAACCCGTGTGGCGAATATGTTGCCCAACGTAGATACGGATGTCCCCTCTAACGTTTCGCTCCGGGGCGAAGTCGCTTTCCTGCAGCCTAATTCTCCGAAAAATTCAGATTTTCAAGGCGAAACCACGGCCTATCTCGACGATTTTGAAGGGGCCCAGGCACTTATCGATATCCGGGGTTTTCTCGGATGGAGCCTCGCCAGTACCCCTCTGGAATTCCTGGACGAAGGGGAGCAGGACCTGGAAGCCGGATTTGAGCGGGCCAAGGTGTCCTGGTACACGATAGATCCGATTTTTTATACCAATCAGCGCCCGACCGGAATCACAGATGACGACCTTTCTACCAATGCAACCCGGAGGATTTTTATAGATGAGGTTTTCCCACAGGTCGATATTGCCCAGGGTCAGACTACGGTTCAAAACACCCTGGATATTGCCTATTATCCGAATCAAAAAGGACCTTACAACGCAAATCCAAATTTCCCGGGAGAATCTGCAGGGGAAAAATGGGGAGGTGTCATGCGCTCTTTGAGCAGTACAAACTTTGAGCAATCCAATGTGGAATTTATACAGTTCTGGGTGCTGGATCCCTTTGTGGACGGCGATGCTTCGGGCCCCGGGGAACTCGTAATAAACCTGGGAAACATTACAGAGGATATCCTTCCCGACGGGCGGAAGCAATATGAAAACGGGCTTCCCGGAGTCGATTCCAACGAATTGGTAAGGTCCACCGTCTGGGGGCAGGTCCCCTCCACCCAGGCGTTGGTATATGCCTTTGACGCCCAGGAGGCCAACCGGGCCCTGCAGGATATCGGGTTGGACGGACTGGACGATGCTGCGGAGGCCAGTTTTGGATATAACGGCCCTCCTGAGGATCCTGCTTTGGATAATTACACCTACTACCTGAACCGGGAGGGGGGAATCCTGGATCGCTATCTCGATTTTAACAACACCCAGGGAAACTCCCCTGTTGCCGTGACCGATACGGACCGCGGAAATACGACACTTCCCGATGTAGAGGATGTGGACAGGGACCTGACGATGAATACGGTGGATAGTTATTTCGAATACCGCATCCCTATCCGCCCTGGAATCTCCGTTGAGGACCGTTATGTAACCGATATACGGGAGGGTCTCACCACAGACTTGCCCAATGGTTCCAGGCTGAATTATCGCTGGATACAATACAAAATTCCACTGAGTGATTTTACCGACGCCATTGGGGGAATCTCAGATTTTCGTTCCATCAGTTTTATGAGGATGTATACTACCGGTTTTCAAAGCCCGCTGGTGTTGCGGTTTGCCACACTGGACCTGGTTAGGGGGGACTGGAGGACCTATACCCGGAGTTTGCAGACTACTGAAGATCCTCCGGAAGATGATGCGACCCTGCTGGATGTGAATACCGTCAATATTGAAGAGAACAATGCGCGTATTCCAATACCTTATGTCTTGCCCCCGGGAGTTTTTAGGGAACAACTGAACAACAACAATACCATAGTCCGGCAGAATGAACAATCCCTTTCCCTGGTTGTAGAAAATCTGGAACCCCGGGACTCCCGCGGCGTATTCAAAAATGTAAATATTGACCTGCGACAATACGAGCGTATCAAAATGTTCCTGCACGCCGAAAAGCTCCTCGCCTCGGATCCGTATGTCGACACGGAATCCGCAGTTGCTTTCCTTCGAATAGGAACAGATTTTTCCGAGAATTTCTATCAGTTGGAGGTGCCCCTTTCCTTTACGGATTTTTCTGCCCGGACCCCGGAACAAATCTGGCCTGAGATCAACAATCTCGATGTGGCACTGGCCGACTTGAACAAGGTGAAGTCCAAGGGTATATCCGATCAGACGCTGGGGCAGACGACCTTTTACGAGATCCTGGACGGAGAGGCTGTTGTCGTGGATGAATTTGCGCCCCGGGAAGCCGGGAGGATCCGTATTGGTATTCGGGGAAATCCATCCCTGGGGAGCATACGCAGCGCGATGGTTGGAATCAAGAATATCGATAACGTCCCCTTGAGAACGGAAGTCTGGTTTAATGAACTGCGACTGGCCGGACTGGATAACAATGGGGGATGGGCAGCTGTGGCATCCCTGGATGCGAATATGGCGGACTTTGCCAATGTTTCGGCTACGGGGAATACTTCCACGTCCGGATTTGGGGCCATCGATCAGCGACCCAATGAGCGTTTGCGGGAAGATCAGGTCTCCTATGGAGTGGTGACCAATGTAGAAATCGGTAAGCTATTCCCACGGCAATGGGGCTTACAAATCCCTTTTAACTATGGGATTTCCGAACAAATCATAACCCCTGAATTCGACCCTGTTTACGACGACCTTAAACTACAGGATCGAATCGATGCCGCCGATACCGCGGAGGAAGCTGACGCCATACTCGAGCAGGCGGAAGACTACACCAAACGGACCAGTGTCAACTTTATCGGGGTCCGAAAGAACAGGTCTGAGGAAGCGGAGGAAAACTTTTTTGACATTGAGAATTTCACCTTCAACTATTCGTATAACGAGACCAATCACCGCGACTTTGAGGTGGCGGAACTCAAAGACCAGAATGTGCGGGCGGGTATGATCTACAACCATAATTTCAAACCTGCAACCGTGGAGCCTTTTGCCAAGAATGACTCGATCCTCAATGGCCGCTACTGGCAATGGTTAAAGGATTTCAACTTCAACCTCCTTCCCACGAGTGTTTCCGTCCAATCGGATGTGAACAGGCAATTCAACCAGCAGCGCTTCAGGGATGTCCTGGAACCCGGGGTGGAGAGTCTGGAATTGCCCCTTTTGCAACAGCGGA
>NZ_JBAVZJ010000562.1:0-3741 GCF_049588695.1 Robiginitalea sp. | reverse complement strand
GCCTATGTAAATGGCAAAGGTCGAATTTACGGCCCCACTTCTGGTCTGAATATTGAATTTAACGGAGCCTCTGCCCGGGGAACAAGCCTGAAAATACCTATTAGCGACGTAGCCTCGGTAGGGGACTACTCTTTTATTACGTTTATTGAGAAACAAGATCTGGAGGCTTTAGAGGCCGGACGCCAGTCAAAAGATTTTCAAGGTCTTGAGCTGAAGTTTGACCTCGACGTAACCCCCGATGCGGAGGTGGAGATCGTCGTGGATCAGAAAACAGGTAGCTCCCTTAAAGGGACAGGGGCCGGGCTGATTTTTATGAATATCAATACAAATGGCACCTTTAATATGTGGGGGGATTTTGTAGTAGTCACAGGGCAATATCGCCTGAAATACGCCGGGCTTATCGATAAGACATTTAGTGTGCGCCCCGGGGGGACCATCAACTGGGACGGAGATCCCCTGGAGGCCAATTTAGATATGGAGGCTATTTATGCGCTGAATGCTAATCCCGCGCCCTTATTGGAGAATTCCGGGTATACTCGGCGCATCCCTACCGAAGTGGTTGTTCGGTTGACCGATCAGCTCGAAAAGCCGACTGTGGGTTTTGATATACAGTTTCCAGGGACGAGTTCTATCGTGAAGTCCGAGTTGGAATACCGGCTTCAGGATCCTACTGTTGAGGAACGCAACGCCTTGTTTTTATTGGCCCAGGGAACCTTTGTGAACGACCGTACCGGCCTGAATCAACAGGCAATGGCCGGGAACATTTACCAGACGGCTTCTAACTTATTCAGCAAGGCACTCGGCTCAGACGGTGATGTAATCAACTGGGGACTCTCTTATGAAAGCGGCTATCAGGATCCCAGCGCAGACATTGCAACAGACGATCGGATAGGGGTTACCGTTTCCACCAAGATTAGTGACAGGGTTCTGTTTAACGGAAGATTGGGGGTGCCTGTGGGCGGTGTACAGGAAAGTTCTGTGGCCGGGGATGCAGAAGTACAGGTTATTCTGAACGATGAAGGTACCCTGAGCGCCCGGATCTTCAACAGGCAGAACGAAATGCAGCAAATCGTCACCGACAGGCAGGGATACACACAGGGTGTTGGACTTTCTTATGAAATGGATTTTAACAATGTAAAGGAACTCTTCCAGAAAACCTTTAAGAAAAAGGATAAGGATGCGGTGGAATCCGATAGCCTCAATCGCAACACACCGCCGACCGAGCCTGTGGTTCAGGATAGCCTGATTAACTTTTATACCAAAACCCGAAACCCCAATAAGTGAGGTTTTAAGAAGGACTCAATCCGGAGCCCCAAAGACGGATTTTAAACGCAAACGTTTTCGTGCGAAATAGCCCGTGATATCAGGCGAATACGTTCTTTTTTTGACGTAAGTTTATTACTTTTACCAACTTAATTTTCAGCGTGAAAGACCCTTTAAAAAAAATAGCTGTGCTTACTTCCGGTGGTGATTCACCGGGGATGAACGCAGCGGTACGGGCCGTAGTCCGCACATGTGCCTATCTCGAAATTGAGTGTATGGCCATCTACAGGGGGTATCAGGGTATGATTGAAGGGGATTTTGTCCCATTCAACGCGCGAAGTGTGAATAATATCATCAATAAGGGCGGGACTATTCTCAAGTCTGCCCGGTGTATGGAATTTACGACTCCCGAGGGACGCCAAAAGGCATATGATCAACTTAAGGCTGCCGGTATTGACGGTTTTGTAGTTATCGGGGGCGACGGTAGTTTCCGGGGTGCCAGTATTTTTCACAAGGAATTCAATTTCCCGGTGATAGGTATTCCGGGCACTATAGATAATGATATTTTTGGCACCCAGTATACCCTCGGTTTCGATACAGCCCTCAACACGGTGGTCGATTCTATGGATAAGATTCGGGATACGGCCAGTTCACACAGCCGCCTCTTCTTTGTTGAAGTAATGGGACGTGATGTGGGGCATATCGCCCTGAATGCAGGAGTGGCTGCTGGGGCGGAAGAAATATTGATCCCGGAACAAAATTTGGGTCTGGAGCGCCTTTTGGATTCGCTCAAGCGCAGTAAGAAATCCGGTAAATCTTCGAGTATTGTGGTCGTGGCCGAAGGAGATAAAACCGGTAAAAACGTTTTTGAACTCAAAGAGTACGTCGAGAAGAATTTACCTATTTACGACGTACGCGTATCCGTGCTCGGGCACATTCAAAGGGGCGGTTCCCCAACGGCATTCGACCGGGTCCTGGCCTCTCGTATGGGGGTTAAGGCGGTGGAAAGTCTTCTCGAAGGCAAATCCAACCTGATGGTGGGAATAATTGCCAATGAGATGGTCCTGACGCCAATAGACGACGCCGTACGCGGGCACACGAAAATAGACCGGGAACTGATACGCGTTTCCGATATTATGACGATTTAACTTTAAAACACATTAAAATGGCAGCATTGCGAGTAGGAATTAATGGATTTGGGCGCATTGGGCGTCTGGTTTTGCGGGCATCCGTAGAACGGGATAACGTGGATGTAGTTGCGATAAACGATCTTTTGGATGTCGAACATCTGGCGTATATGCTCAAGTACGATTCGGTACACGGGCGTTTTAACGGAAGTGTAACGGTACGGGATGGCCATCTGGTAGTCAACGGAAAAACGGTACGTGTAACCGCTGAGAAAGATCCGAAGGCGATTCAGTGGGATGAGGCCGGTGTGGATATTGTTGCGGAATGCACCGGGATTTTCACCAAACTGGAAACTGCCCAGTATCACATCGACGGGGGTGCTAAGAAAGTCGTGATCTCTGCTCCTTCTGCAGACGCTCCGATGTTCGTAATGGGTGTGAACCATATGGATGCCAAAGCCTCAGACACCATTGTTTCCAATGCCAGTTGTACAACTAATTGCCTGGCCCCGGTGGCCAAGGTGCTGAACGACACCTTCGGAATTGATGAGGGGCTCATGACCACCGTACACGCTACTACGGCTACACAACTTACCGTGGACGGGCCTTCCCGAAAGGATTACAGAGGAGGGCGGAGTGCACTGTTAAACATCATTCCTGCTTCTACCGGGGCTGCGAAGGCAGTGACCAAAGTGATTCCGGATCTCGTGGGAAAACTTACGGGGATGGCTTTCCGGGTCCCCACGGCAGACGTTTCTGTAGTTGATTTGACGGTTCGCCTGGAGAAAGAAACCAGTTACGAAGAGATCAAAAAAGTATTTAAAGAAGCTTCTGAAGGTTCTTTGAAAGGCATCCTGGGCTATACTGAAGAATCCGTGGTGTCCCAGGATTTTGTCGGGGATAGCAGAACGAGTATTTTCGACGCCGGGGCTGGAATTGAATTGAATTCGAAGTTCTTCAAGATTGTTTCCTGGTATGACAATGAGGCGGGATATTCGCATAAACTTGTAGACCTGGCCCAGCATATCCACAGTCTGTAACATCAAATAAGAGTTATTATTCCAACAAAAGGACCTTTCACAGTGCAAGTCTTGAAAGGTCCTTTTTTAATTTATATCGCACATGGTACTGATAGTAGATAGTGGTGCAACGAAGGCTGACTGGATTGCCCTGGATTCCAAGGGGGACCAACTCTTTATGACCCAGACCCTGGGACTCAGTCCTGAAGTGCTGACCAAAGAAGTCATAGAAGAGCGCCTGGCCAATAATTTTGAACTAGCCCGAAACAGTTCCAAGGTGGAACGTCTGTATTTCTATGGAGCCGGTTGCGGCACGGCACGGATGCGTAAAT
>NZ_JBAVZJ010000561.1:0-6371 GCF_049588695.1 Robiginitalea sp. | reverse complement strand
CACTTACCGATACCCCGAATGAACTGTCCGTGACCGAACTGCCTTTAGTTCACGAGATTTCCTGAGGAATCGCCGGTGGGAATCAATTGTTGTGGGAACCGTCGCAAAAAGGACTGTCCCCCGTCTTGCCACAATTGCAGAGGGAAAATCGGTTTCTCTTGGGGATAGGGTTGCCATCACCATCCAGCAATTCGATATCCTGTGCATTGAGCACGGTTACTTTTCCAGTTTTGGAGATTTGAATAGTCGGTTTTTTCTCTTCCATTTTAAAATTTTTCAGAAAGCTACAATTATTCTCGGATTCCTCAAATGAATCGCGCCATGCGCTGTCGGTTTTTTGTAAAAAATAGGGGAGAGGCTACAGGTGTTTTGGCGATTCGATGATGTAAGGGTGCAGGGAAGGTTTTTATTTTGGGAACGGATCTCAAAAGCCCTGTTTGCGTTTTACAGGATATTTCCTAAACGATATCAATGCCTCTACCCCATATACGAGCCTGTTAATAAAGCTTAAGAGATTTCGTTTAGATCGGCCCTCTGGGCCATGAAGACAGTATTTATAACGTAAATTGAGGCTTCTTGTCTTATAATTTAATATCTTTAAATGAACATCGATTCAAACCCGAATTTCAAATGCCCAGTCACGCAATAGAATTAATTTTAAGCAGGCAACTGGCGGATTGCCTGTCCGTACCTGTTTTTATTGTAGATCCTAAGGGGAACCTATTGTTTTATAATACCCCTGCGGAAGGCGTGTTGGGGCAGAAGTTTGAAGACACGGGCCCCATGCCCGTTGGAGTTTGGGGGTCGTCCTTTTACCCTCACGATGAAAAGGGCAACCCTATCGAGCCCGATGGACTCCCGCTGGTACAAACCCTGCAAACACAATTACCTGCCCATAGAACCTTCTGGATCAATAATCTGGAGCAAAAATCCACACGAATATCCGTTACTTCTATTCCTATTATAGGACGTTCCAGCGATTTTTCGGGAGCCATGGCGATTTTTTGGGATAATGAACTACATTTATGAGGGTCAGGCTGCATGGAACCCGGGGTGCCTATCCCACTTCTTCTGTTGAAAATCAGACTTATGGGGGGAATACCCCTTGTATTGAAGTCATTGAGGGGTCCCAACGTATGATTTTAGATGCGGGAACCGGTATTCTCGAAATTGACTTTAATCGCGACTATCCCGAAAAACGCGTCGACATTTTCCTGACGCACTTACACATGGACCATATCCAGGGACTGGCGTTTTGTAAGCCCCTCTTTACCCCCGGCAAGGAAGTGCATATCTGGGGTCCCGGAGGCTCCAGTGAACCTTTGATCAGCCGGTTGAATCGCTTTCTTTCACCCCCATTGTTTCCCATACCCCTCAGGGATGTGCCTTCCAAACTGACTATTCACGAACTCTCGGAGGAAACTTTTACTTTCGGGAATTTTGAGATTACCACCAGGTTTATTAGTCATCCAGGCCCTACCCTGGGATACCGGGTTCAGGGTAAATCCAGGACGCTTGCCTATATTCCGGACCACGAGCCCATCATCGGCAAGGAACATCTCTATACGAAGGATGAATGGGTCTCGGGTTTTGACCTCGCCCTCCATGCCGATTTACTCATTCACGATTCTCAGTACAGCAAGGAGGAGTATCCCGTAAAAATAGGCTGGGGGCACAGCAGCCTGGATATGGCGGCAGAATTCTGTTCCCGCACCCAGGCTAAACATCTGATACTTTTCCATCACGACCCGGCCCACCCCGATACGCTTCGGACAAAAATGTATGAGGATTTTATGCGCGAAACCCCCTATTCTTTTCCGATGGAATTAGCGGTTCAGGGTCGGGAAATTAAAGTGTAAATGCGGTTTTCATACACGCATCAAGCGAGGGGTCTCGTATCGAAAACCGGTTCCTTTTTTCAGAAATTCAGCTTTGGGAGAACCTCCCCTTTGACTATATTCAAACAAACTCCTTTCAGATGAAGTCTATTTCCTTTTTCCTACTTATCCTGGCATTGGTTTCCTGCCGAAAATCCGAAGAAGGTGTTTTAAGGGTTCCGGGCCTGGAGGAAAGTGTTGAAATCGTTAGGGATCCTTATGGGATCAACCATATTTATGCACAAAACCAGGCCGATTTGTTTTTTGCCCAGGGATACCTGTCCGCACAGGACCGCTTGTTTCAATATGAAGTCTGGCGCCGGCAGGCCACAGGGACGGTAGCCGAAATCCTGGGGGAATCTGAACTAAAACGGGACATTGGTACACGATTGTTTAAATACCGGGGATCCATGTCCGAGGAAATGGGATACTACCACGAAGATGGAATCGAGATCATCGAAGCGTATACAAAAGGGGTAAATGCCTATATAGAGCAGGCATTGGCTTCTCCAGAGACTTTACCCATTGAATTTAAAGCCCTTGGGATACTACCGGAAAAATGGACCCCCGAAGTCGTAATTTCACGCCATCAGGGCCTTTTGGGAAACATCCAGGAAGAGCTTGCGGTGGGTCGGGCGGTAGCACTCCTCGGGCCCGAAGCCGTAAATTCACTACTGTGGTTTCACCCAAAGACCCCGGATCTCACTTTACAGGATGGAATTGACAAAGAAGGACTTTTTGAAGATATCCTTGGACTTTATGAGGCCTACCGCAAGCCGGTAAGGTTCCGTGCGGATCACATTTTAGAGGCGTATCGGAGTACCCCGGTTGAAACAGCCCTCCTCAATAGTGCAATATCTAATGAGTCCCATCATCCGACCGCGGGAGAAGATAGTTTGTCCATTGGAAGCAATAACTGGGTGGTGGCCGGAGCCAAAATGGCTAATGGAAAACCGCTTATGGCCAACGATCCCCACCGTCGGATTGCCGTACCTTCCCTTCGTTATATGGTACATCTGGTGGCTCCGGGGTGGAATGTTATTGGGGGAGGGGAACCCGAAATCCCCGGCGTTTCAATCGGGCATAATGGTTTTGGCGCCTGGGGGTTGACCGTTTTTGAAACCGATGGGGAAGACCTTTATGTCTACGACACCCATACGGATAACCCGAATCAATACCGATACCAGGGACAGTGGGAGGAAATGGAGGTTGTGAAGGAGCGCATTTCGGTAAAAGGGCTGGAGCCCTATACGGCAACCTTAAAATACAGCCGGCATGGTCCGGTAGTTTTTGAAGATACCCTCCGCCATAAAGCCTATGCCGTGCGCTGCGCCTGGATGGAGCCGGGAGGTGCCCCCTACCTGGCTTCCCTGAGAATGGACCAGGCCGACTCCTGGGAAACATTCCGCGAGGCGTGCACCTATAGTCACATCCCCGGGGAGAATATGATCTGGGCAGATGCGGACGGGGATATCGGCTGGCAGGCCGTTGGAATTGCTCCGGTCCGCAAAAACTTTTCAGGCCTGGTTCCCGTTCCGGGAGATGGGCGGTTTGAATGGGCCGAGTATCTACCCATAGGCCAAAAACCCCATGAGCTTAACCCGGAGCGGCAGTTTATCGCCACGGCCAATGAGAATGTAACCTCTGATTCCTATACGCATTGGGATGCCATAGCCTATTCCTGGGCGGATCCTTTCCGGGGCTTTCGTATTCAGGAAGTGCTCTCGGAAAGTGCCCCCCTCACTTTGGAAGAAATGCAGGAATTACAGACCGATTACCACTCCCTGCCTGCACGGGAACTGGTGCCTTACTTAAACTCCCTGGAGTTGTCAGGAAGGTCGGAAGAGGCACGAAAATATTTTTCAGACTGGGACTACACCCTGGCCCCGAATGCCATCCCGGCGGCTATCTACGTGGCCTGGGAAAATGAAATTCGCGACGTGGGACATGCCAGCTTTGTCCCTGCTGAGGCCCGGGAGATCCTACGCAGTTTACAACTGGAACGTATTCTGCAATGGATCCGGGAACCGGAATCCGTATTTGGAAATGCTTCGAACCGGGATGCCTTTCTTCACGATACTTTTAATTCGGCTGTGGAAGGCTTAACCCGGCGCCTTGGTGAGGATATGGCCCAATGGCAGTACGGTCAAAAAGCCTTGAAACATACAGCTATGACCCATCCGCTCAGTGATGCCCTTTCCGGAGAATTCAAAAAAGGGCTGGATCTGGGTCCCTTGCCGAGAGGGGGCAATGGATACACCCCGGGATCGACCGGGAACAATTATCGCCAGAGCAGCGGGGCATCTTTTCGGGTGATCATCCCCGTGGGGGAATGGGATAAGGCCCTGGGGATGAATAGCCCCGGCCAGTCCGGTAATCCTGACAGTCCGTACTATTCTAATTTATTCCAAAAATGGGCAGAGGACGAGTACTTTCCAATGTTATATACGAAGGATTCGATCTTAAAGTATGCCGATACCCGCGAAGTACTGTTGCCACAACAGTAGGATTGCCACACAGGTTTCATATTTTTAGGGCGTTTATATGAAATCTGTTGCCATGAATAAGCTCGCCCTACCCCTAACACTTATCACCCTTTTTCTTTTTGCCTGTAAATCCCAACCAGAATGGGTTGAAAAACCCTTTGGAGAAGATTTGCGCATTATTGAAGTGCCCGACGGCCCTGTGCTGGGATATTCTACCCACTCAGGGGTTGGAATTCTGGAAAGGGATGGCCTGCCTTTCAAGGATCTGAATAAGAATGGCAATGTTGATCCATACGAGGATTGGAGACTTTCCGTTGATGAGCGCGCACGGGACCTGGCGTCCCGCCTGCCAAAGGAGCAAATTGCAGGGTTGATGCTCTACAGCCGACACCAGGCCATTCCCGCAGACTCCGAGGGCTACCGGGCAGGGACCTATGGAGGAAAACCCTTTAATGAGGCGGATACTGTGGCTTATGCCCTGACGGACCAGCAAAATAAGTTTCTCATGGAGGACCACCTCCGTCATCTACTGATCACCTCAGTGGAAAACCCGGAAACTGCAGCGCGATGGAATAACAACATACAGGCACAAGTTGAAGGGTTACATTTTGGAATTCCGGCCAATAACAGTTCCGATCCCCGGAACGGCGCACGGAGTGATGCGGAATACAATGCGGGTTCGGGGGGTACTATCTCCCTGTGGCCAGAAGAAATTGGGCTTTCGGCAACCTTTGATCCGGAAATTACCAAACAATTCGGGGAAATAGCTTCCCGTGAATACAGGGCCCTGGGTATAACCACCGCCCTCTCCCCTCAGATCGACCTGGCCACAGAACCGAGATGGAACCGGTTTTACGGAACCTTCGGTGGAGATCCAGTGCTCGCTACTGAGATGGCACGAGCCTATGTCGATGGCTTTCAGGGAACCGGCAAGGATGGCGACTGGGGTCGGGAGAGCGTAAACGCAATGGTAAAGCACTGGCCCAGTGGGGGGCCGGAAGAAGCCGGAAGAGATGGTCATTTTGCCTATGGGAAATTCGCGGTATATCCAGGGGACAATTTCCAGGATCATTTAAAGCCTTTTCTGGACGGGGCTTTCAAGCTAAAAGGGAAGACGGGCTCCGCCGCCGCGGTGATGCCCTATTACACTATTTCCTATGGACGGGATACCGTTTACGGGGAGAATGTAGGCAATGGTTTCAGCAAGTATATTGTATCGGATTTGCTCAGGGAGCAATATGGATATGACGGTGTGGTATGCACGGACTGGCTCATCACAGCGGATGAGGGGCCCTATCCGGATGTTTTTGCCGGAAAACCCTGGGGTGTGGAAGCGCTCAGTGTTGCTGAACGGCATTTTAAGGCCCTTGAGGCCGGGGGTGACCAATTTGGCGGGAACGATGACTCAGGACCAGTGCTGGAAGCCTTCCAGATGCTGGCGGAGAAATACGGAAAAGAGGCCATGCGCGCCCGTATCGAAAGATCGGCCGTCCGGCTGCTCACAAATATTTTTCAGGTTGGTTTGTTTGAGAACCCCTACCTGGATCCTGAAGCGTCCGTGGAAGAAGTCGGGAAACCGGAGTTTATGGATGCGGGGTATCAGGCTCAGTTAAAATCGATCGTAATGTTGAAAAACAAGGATGGTGTCCTTCCTGTGGAGAAAGGATGGAAGGTTTATATCCCGAAGCGTAAGGTCCCTGCAGGGATCAATTTTTTCGGGCAGCCCACCCCTGAACGGGAAGAAGATGCTGTAAACACGTCCCTGATTGCGAAATTCTATGAGGTTACAGACAATCCGGAGGAGGCAGATTTTGCCATGATATTTATCAAAAGCCCTGTGAGCGCTGGCTACAGCAGGGAAGACAGGGAAGCAGGGGGGAACGGATACGTTCCCATCAGCCTCCAGTTGAGTGACTATACAGCCACCCAGTCCCGTGAAAAAAGTATCGCCGCCGGGGATCCGGTAATCGACCCGGAGATCACCAATCGTTCCTACAGGGGCAAGACG
>NZ_JBAVZJ010000560.1:0-4226 GCF_049588695.1 Robiginitalea sp. | reverse complement strand
TCGAGAGGCGCGAAATAATAAAGAGGGCGACATCTTTTGGAGTGACCGCCTGGCTCAGGTTTCCGTTAATCGTAATGCGCATCCGCTTTGGTTTGGGTTGCATGATGCATTGGGTCGCGAGGACCATCTCCACTTCCGAGGTCCCGATTCCAAATGCAATAGCACCGAATGCACCGTGGGTGGAGGTATGCGAATCTCCGCATACAATGGTGGCTCCGGGTAAGGTAATTCCGTTTTCAGGACCGATAACGTGCACAATCCCGTTCTTTTCGTGTCCGAGACCCCAATACGGAATCCCGTGGTGTCCGGCATTTTCTTCAAGGGCCCTTAGCTGATTCGCCGAAAGCGGGTCGGCTACAGGAAGGTGCTGATTGCGAGTGGGCGTATTGTGATCGGCGGTTGCAAAGGTCCGCTCCGGATATAAAACGGGGATATTCCGGGATTTAAGCCCAAGGAAGGCCACGGGGCTGGTTACTTCATGCACCAGGTGACGGTCTATAAAAAGCACATCGGGTCCGTTTTCAACCCGACGAACCACATGGGAATCCCAGACTTTATCAAATAGGGTTTTAGCCATAAATACTATTTTTTGCTTTACAAAATGGGAATGTCAAAAGTATGGGGTTCCACTCTAAAAAGCTTTCCTGCCCGATGACAAATTACGATGTCCAAACCAGGGCTTTCACGGTTAAGTGTGCCTTTCGAGAATTTCCGACACCTTAAAAAGGTGTTTTACAAAGCCATCAACTGATATAATCCCAGATATTTTTGAAGACTTCCATCCGAGCCATTTTTTCACGGACCATCTTATGTGTATGGGCAGTCAGCCCCGGATCGTTCTTCAGAAGTTGCCGGGCGTAGAATCGGGCGGTTTTCAGGATATCGCTATCCTGCACCACATCTGCGATCTTGAGGGCCAGAATACCGCTTTGCTGGGTCCCCATGAGGTTACCGGGGCCCCTTAGTTGCAGGTCTGTTTCAGCGATTTCAAAACCATCATTGGTACTTACCATAGTTTGAAGTCTAGTCTGCCCATCCTGAGAGAGCTTTCCACTGCTTATCAGAATGCAGTAACTCTGATCTGCACCACGGCCCACCCTTCCCCTCAGCTGATGCAATTGGGAAAGCCCAAATCGCTCGGCACTCTCAATGACCATTACCGAAGCATTCGGAACATTGACTCCTACTTCGATGACCGTGGTGGCGACCATAATCTGGGTTTGTCCTGAAACAAATCGCTGCATTTCAAATTCTTTGTCCTGGGGCTTCATTTGCCCGTGGACGATGGATATCTGATAGGAGGGAGGCGGGAATTCCCTTTGGATGCTCTCAAAACCGTCCATCAGGTCCTTGTAATCCAGGGCTTCCGATTCCTGTATTAGCGGATATACCACATATACCTGACGACCCTCAGCAATCTGCTCGCGCATAAACCCGAATACCCTCAACCGGTCCGCATCTGTCCGATGTACCGTCCGCACCGGTTTACGCCCAGGGGGAAGGGTGTCTATAACACTAATGTCCAGGTCACCGTACAGGCTCATGGCCAGCGTCCTGGGGATGGGGGTGGCGGTCATCACCAGAATATGGGGAGGTGTTGAATTCTTTTTCCACATGCGCGCGCGTTGCGCAACTCCGAATCGATGCTGCTCATCTATAATGGCAAGCCCGAGGTTTTTGAATTGGACGACTTTTTCAAAAACCGCGTGGGTGCCTACAAGAACCGAAAGGCTCCCCGCTTCAAGTCCCTGGTGAATGGGCTTGCGATCTTTGGCTTTTACCGATCCGGTGAGCAGGGCAACGGAAATACCCATAGGGTCCAATAGTTCCCGAATAGATTGATAGTGTTGTTGCGCCAGGATTTCTGTTGGGGCAACCAGGCAGGCCTGGTATCCGTTGTCCAGCGCCAGGAGCATGGCCATAACTGCAACTATGGTCTTCCCTGAACCCACATCACCCTGAAGCAACCGGTTCATTTGGGCATGACTCCCCAAATCCGCCCGAATTTCCCTAAGCACTTTTTTCTGAGCTTCTGTAAGCTCAAAAGGCAGGTAGTTGTTAAAGAATTCAGTGAAAAGGGTTCCTACCTTTTCGAAAACCAATCCCTTTATGCGACTTTTCCGCAAATTCTTTTTAGTGAGCAGGGCCAACTGAATGTAAAACAGCTCTTCAAATTTTAAGCGGAAGCGCGCCTGGGCGAGTTCTTTTTGGGAGTTGGGGAAATGCACTTGCCAAAGCGCCCGCTGTTTTCCGGTTAACGCCAGGTTATCCCTCAGTTCTGCAGGCAGGGCTTCTGGGATTTGCTTGCTGTATTCGTTCAGGATGGCTTGTACCCATTTGGATATCAATCGGTTGGACACTCCTTGTTTGGTGAGTTTCTCTGTAGAAGGATACACCGGCTGCATCCGGATACGTTGCTGTCCCTCGAACTGACTGAGCAATTCTATTTCGGGGTGCGGCATCGAAAAACTCCCGTTAAACCAGTTTGTCCGTCCAAAAATGACATATGGTTCACCCAGTTTCAGGCGGTCCTGAATCCATTTATGGCTGCGGAACCATACCAGTTCCATTGTTCCGGTATCGTCCCTGAAGGTAGCTACAAGCCGCTTCCCTTTTTGTTGGGATATTGTTTTCAGATGCGTGATTCGACCAATAATCTGAACTTCAGCCCCGGAGCGCTCCAATTCAGCGATCTTATAAAATCGAGATTTATCGATATAGCGGTTGGGGAAGAGGTAGAGAAGATCCTGGTATGTTTCCAGCCCAAGTTCCCGCCCAAGCAGGCTCCCCCTGCCAGGGCCTACCCCTTTAAGATAAGTGATGGGGGTCTGAAGCGCGTTGGGATGCATTGGTCTAAAATACATCTTCCCCAATAGAAGTGCAACCCGACAAAATGCTAAATTTGAGGAATGCTTCTGGAAAAAAATATTATAAAACATTCGCTGGCCCTGCTTATTTCAGGTTTTTGGTCCCTGGCATTATTGGCTCAAAACACCCTGCCCGATTTTCAGAGCGCCGACATACAAATCACTCCCGATCCGAATACGGAAACCCTTACAGGGGAAGTGACGTACCAGTTCGAAACATTCTCGGGTCTTGACAGTATAGTACTGGATGCCCATAACATGGAATTTGAGCGTGTAATGCTCAACGACCAACCTTTGGCCTATCGGAGTGATAAGGGACAATTGAGGATTCAGGGTCCGAAAACAAAGGGAAACCACAGGCTGCAGATCTCCTATAAGGCATTTCCAAAACAGACGGTTTATTTCATCGGCTGGAAAGATGACATCGAGGGGAATGAACAGATTTGGACGCAGGGGCAAGGCAAAAACAGCAGCCATTGGGTGCCGGTAATCGACGACATGCAGGAGAAAATGGTTTTTGATCTGTCTATCCTTGTGGACAGCACATACGAAGTTATTGCCAATGGTGCACTGAGGCGGACTGAAGATGCTGGTCGCCTCAGGAAATGGGATTTTGATATGACACAGCCCATGAGCAGTTATTTGCTGGCATTCGCCATAGGGAGGTACGAGTATCTGGATCGACCGGCGCCCTCGGGAGTACCCCTGAAGCTTTACTATCCTCAGGGTGAGCAAGACAGGGCGCATTGGACGTACCTGTATACTGAGGAGATTTTCGATTTTCTGGAGACCGAAATCGGAGTGCCTTATCCGTGGAAGGATTATAAGCAGGTACCGGTAAGTGACTTCCTATATGCGGGGATGGAGAATACCGGGGCCACATTTTTCTCAGATCGTTATTTAGTAGATTCTATTGGGTACAACGATGAAAACTACGTGAATATCAATGCGCACGAACTCGCGCACCAATGGTTTGGAAATCTGGTAACAGAAAAGGATGCTGCCCACCATTGGCTGCATGAGGGCTTTGCGACATTTTATGCCTACAGGGCAGAGGAGTCCCTGTTTGGTTCGGGATATGTACACTGGAAGCTCTATGAAACGGCACGGGTACTTGAAGAAATGGATGAGAACAATAAGGGGGAAGCCCTTACAGATGCGGGGGCGGGGAGCCTTACGTTTTATGAAAAAGGGGCCTGGGCCCTGTTTTTACTTCGCGATACACTGGGCGCCGATCTCTTCGATAAGGGCGTGCTGCTCTTTTTAACAGATAATGCCTATTCCAATGCCGGTATCCCGGATTTTCTCAAAGCCCTGGAAACCGTATCCGGTAGTTCCCTCTCTGAGTTTCGCTCCACC
>NZ_JBAVZJ010000559.1:0-5963 GCF_049588695.1 Robiginitalea sp. | reverse complement strand
TGCGCATCTGCATAACGGAAAATCATTACGCTGTTGGCGAAACCACCACCGATACGGGGGTTATATTTCATAACACGAATCCCTGTGCGCTCACTGTTGTTGATCAGGCTGGGTGCTCCGTTCCCGTCTACAAATCCGCGAGAGAATTCCAGGGGATTTCCCTGACGGTCTTCAAGGGGGGTAGGCGTAGAAGCCAGGTCATATTGCTGCCCGATCAGGAACCCGTTTCCAACATTGGAACCGTCTTCCAAACCTCCGTTGTCAGAGGTGCCTTCTCTTCCAGTAAAAGGTACGCCAACATTTGGAACCCCACCGCGGCGTTCTTCCTGCCCATCGATTTGGGCGCTTTCCAGGTCGCTGTCATAGCGGTTCTGATTCGGATCTCCTTCAAAAAGGTCGTAGAACTCAGCCAATGTGCTGAAACCGTTCCAGCCTCCTCCACCTAAACTGGTGGAATTATAATGCAAACCGTTGAAAATACGGTTTCCGGAATTTCCGGAATCGGTAAACCAAATGGTTTCAGTATCTGAAGTAGGCTCGAAAATTTCAAAATACCCGGACTGTAATGCGTATCCGTCAGCTGCAATGGCGTCAACCAGATTAACTACCTCCTGCATATCGGCAGGATTAAAAGAAGTCGGCGCGGCTTCCAACAATTGACTTTCAAAAACACTGCGGTTTAAAAGGACTTTGGCCTTAAGATAACGCGCAGCGGCTTTACTAGCCCGGTTCAACCCGTCACTCCCGGCTGGGGTGGCTGGCAAACCAGCAATGGCGGCATCCAGGTCAGCAAGAATAAAGTCAACCGCAACAGCTCCTATAAGAACTTCAGGAACCGCAGTTGAAGAAAGTTCCGTATCTCTGAAAGGAACCTGACCGTAAAGGTCCAAAATCATGTACATGGACCAGGCGCGAATAAAATGCGCCGAGGCTGCGACGTCAGAAGGAGCCGCGCTTCGCGTATCCAGAATCTGGGAAGCGAGAAGTTGGTTGGAGTTCCACTGGTCAAAAGGAGTGAGGATATCTGTTTCCTCAAAACCCCATTCGTGTTGGTGGAGCTTTCTCCAGCGGCCATTATCCCCCCAGTCAGCTCCCCGTGTGGGAACCAATTGTTCGTCTGTTGTAACGGTTGTAAGGGCATACGTATTTGCCTGATCTCCCAGTTGTCCGCCCACCTGGTTGTACAGCTGGTCTAAAGCGGACTGGGGATCTTCCAGGCCTTGGAAACCTTCACTGATGAAGGAGTCCGTTTCCTCAATTTCCAAATCGGTACAGGAGTACAGCCCGAATACCGCCAGGAAAGCAAGGGATAAGAATTTCAATTCAAATCTTTTCATGATCTACAATTTTTTTTAATTAAAATGTCGCGTTAATTCCAAAGGTAACGGTTAATGGATTTGGGAACGCCGCCCAGTCGATTCCCCTCGTAGGTATTCCGGAGCCTAAGGACCCTGTACCTACAGTTACTTCCGGATCAATTCCACTGTAGTCCGTCCAAAGGGCCAGGTTCTGACCTGTTAGTGATAAACGGAGTCCTTTAAACGCACCGTCACCACTTAGAGGCACATTGTACCCAATGGTTGCGTTCTGGAAGCGGACAAAATCTCCTTTTTCAAGAAAACGAGTGGAAACTGCCGTAGAAGCTCCTCCGTTTTCCCCACTGTCGACAACAGCCTGGGTTACGTTCCGCGCCGTAGTCAACTGCCCGGCATTAAAGAAAGAGTTGGCCGTGTTGTTGTATACTGAGAACCCAAATTGTCCATTGAAGAAGGCAGAGGCGTCCCAGTTCTTATGACGGAAGGTCAGGGACAAACCTGAAGTAACGTCAGGCAGACCATCTTGACCTACAAAGAACTTATCTGCATCCGGATCTCCTATACCGTTGCCATCGACATCTCTGTATGTTGGGTTTCCTTCACCGTCAAAACCAAGGAATTCAGCCATATAGTACGAGAAGAGGGAATTACCCGCTTCAAAACGCTGGGCAAAGGCTCCAGACAAACCTGGACCGTTAATTTCACCCGTGTTGATCGCCCCGGCAAAATCCTGGATTTCATTGTCATTGTAGGCAATGTTGAAGGACGCACCAAAAGTAGTGTTCTCCGTCTGAACAAAGTCATATGCTATAGCAAATTCAATACCCTGGTTGATGACAGAGGCATCCACGTTACCAAATTGGAACGGAATGGTGGAAGGTGCAGCAGGTGGTGTTTGCAGCAACAGGTCATTGGTTTCCCTCCGGTAGACATCAATACTACCACTGAGGCGATCCATGTTGAATCCGAAATCCAGACCTACTGTGAGATCCAGGGTGGTTTCCCACTTCAGATCCGGCACGTCTGTAGCGACAATACTCAAACCATTCTGGTTAACCGTGTTGTCGTTGTTGATTCCCAGATTTGCAAAACGCTGGCGGGCTACAAAATTCCCATATCCTAAACCTTCTTGGTTACCGATAAGACCGCCACTCAGTCTGAGTTTCAGAGTGGAAATTTTTTCTCCGATGAAATCCTCTTCACCAATTTGCCATGCAAAGGCTCCTGAAGGGAAAAAGCCGTACTGATTCTCAGGACCAAATCTAGAGGATCCATCCGCCCTGAAGGTTCCTGTGAAAAGATATTTATCAGCGATTGTGTAGTTGATCCTTCCGAAGAAAGACTGCAACTCGTCTGTGTTGTCAAAATAATCGGCGGTAGCCGCTCGTACACCCCTGTTAAATTCAAATGCATTTTCTTCACCGGCAACTACAGTCGGGAATAAGCGGTTTACAATCAGGCTACTCGTATTTACCCCGTAATAAAACTGTTGGTAGGAACCATCGACTGTTTGACCAGCGGCATTCAGCGTTCTTCGCATATCCTCACCCATTCTGTTCAGATCGGATGTTCCGAAACCACGGGCTGCAGTGTTACGGCCTGATGTGCGGAAGTTCTGATACGCATACCCGAGCAGGGCATCCAGACGGGAATTGCTAAACGACTTCTTATAGTTGAGCGTCGCTTCCATCGTCTTGTTCAAACGGTCCAATGTATTGTAGGTTCCGAAACCATTGCCTTCAATTCCTGTGAAATTCTGAATTTTGGAACTGATCACAGAGGTGTTCTCACTATTGGATTGGTCATAACCCAAATTGAGCTTGGCCGAAAAGTCTGAGGTGATCAAATACTCGGCAGACCCGTTTAACAGGATACGATTCGTATTGGTTTTATTCTGTGTTTCAGCGAGGTAATTTGCAGGCTGAACCTGTCCACCCCCATCGTCAAATGTAGGGTTGCCCGGCCATGTTGGGTTGGCAGAATAAGCTGATCCCAGGATATCCCCACGGAAACCGGCAGTGGCCGAAAGAGGTGGTTGTTCCCGGTTTACCCGGGCTATAGTTGCATTTACGTTTATCAGTAAACGATCCTGGAAGAACTTGTGAGCTACGTTGATACGTCCCGAGATCCTTTCAAATTCGGATTTTTCAACTACACCAAATTGGTCCTGATAACCAAAAGTAGCCCGGATGTTTCCGTTGTTATAGCGGTTCGAATAGGCCAGGTTGTTGTTTGTTGAAGCGGATGTACGCGTCACAACATCCTGCCAGTTGGTGTTGGCTCCGAAGTTTACGTCATCCCTGTTACCTCCGTAAAGTTCCACAGCATCGAGGAACTCTTCGTTGTCGAGAAGGTCGAACTGACGCACTGGAGTGGCAACACTCAAATTGGAAGACCATTCGAATTTTCCTCCTTCAGATCCTTTACCTGATTTTGTGGTAATGATGATTACCCCGTTAGCACCCCGAGATCCATAAATGGCCGTTGCGGAGGCATCTTTGAGGATACTCATACTTTCGATGTCATTCGGGTTCAGGAAGTTCAAAGGGTTACCCACTTCGGTTTGTCCGTCTCCGGAATCTCCGGTGGCATCCGTATTCTGCCCGAAAAGCGGTACGCCATCCACTACAAAGAGTGGGTTGTTACTCGCCCGTACTGAGTTAGCTCCCCTGATGTTCACATTAATACCTGCGCCAGGTTCCCCACTCACTTGCTGAATGTTCACCCCGGCGGCCTTACCCTGGATCAATTGTTCCGGGGAGGAAATAACCCCGCCGTTAAATTCGTCTGAGGTTACGGCTGCGACTGATCCGGTCGCATCTTTAACCGTAGTGGTACCATAACCAATGATCACTACTTCGTCCAATGCCTGAGCATCTTCCTCAAGTACGACATTAATGGAGGAGCGGCCACTAACCCCAACTTCCTGGGTAGAATACCCGATGTAGCTGAAAACCAAAATGGCGTTTCCATCGACTCCGTCAAGGGTGTAGTTCCCATCGAAATCTGTTTGAGTACCATTGGTCGTTCCCTTAACCACAACACTAGCTCCCGGAAGGGGGCCAGATGCGTCAGAAACATTACCTGATACTTCCTGCGCTTGCGCCCATCCAAAGCATAGAAAAGCTCCGACAAGCAGTAAGCTCCTGAGTAGCGTAATCTTCATAAATCGTTCGTTTTAAGTTTAGTTAATTCAATTCAAGAGGTCAAAGTATGCAAAAAAATTGTTAATATCCTACTCTTAAAAGGATTAAAAGGTACGAAAACGGTTTCGTGTTGATATATTGCTTTTCCTGTTAATCCCTAAAAATATGATCGCCTACATTGCGTAATTAATAATTGTTGGGGTGGTTTTTTATCTAAATCTGAGACAAATATATAATTTTTTTGGTCTGAAGCCAATTTACCACCTTCCCACTCGGCCAGAATTTATAGTATTTCTAAGGATTTAGCCCAACTGAAAATGGGCCGCAAGGATTGGGGATTATTGATTAACTTCACATTTCTTTAAAAGCAACCGGGAGGATGATTCGCAGAAAAGTTACGCTTAAGGACATCGCGCGAGAACTGGATGTTTCCATTTCAACCGTTTCCAAAGCATTAAAGAACAGTTCTGAGATTGGCAGGGATACCCGGGACAAAATTCAGGCCTTCGCCAGGGCACACAACTACAAGCCCAATAATATAGCGGTTAGTCTTAAAAATAAACGCACCCGAAATATCGGCGTCATTATCCCGGATATTGTACATCACTTTTTTACGACGGTATTCCGGGGGATAGAGAAATATGCCAACAGCCTGGGTTATAATGTCATCGTTTGCGTTTCCGATGAGTCTTTTGACAAAGAGGTGATCAATACCGAGTTGCTCGCCAATGGCAGCATAGATGGTTTTATTATTGGCCTTTCGGCTGAGACTCAGGAAAAACAGGATTACACACATCTGAAAGAAGTGACAGATCAGGGCATCCCTGTGGTGCTTTTTGACCGCGTCACAGAAGAGATCCCTTGCGATAAAGTGGTCATAGATGATGAAGCAGCTGCAATGGAGGCCGTGGAATTCCTGATTCATAGCGGGAAGAAACGGATAGCTTTTTTTACCACAGCCCACAAATTGGGAGTAAGTGAAAAAAGAGGCAAAGGGTATCAGAAGGCCCTTGCCAAACACGGGATACCTTTTTGTGAAGATCTCGTATTGGAGCTCCCCTTTCAATTCGAAGAAGAGCAGTTGAGCCGCTCTTTTTTTCAAAAACAGTCTTTTGATGCGGTCTTAAGTGTCAATGAGATTTTTGCGATTCGGGGTATGAGACTCGCCAGCGAACTCGGATACGACATTCCCGGGGATATTTCCTTTATCGGTTTTACCGATGGAATCCTTTCCAAATACGCTACTCCCGGCCTGAGTGCTATTGCCCAGCACGGGGAAGAGATGGGAGAAACGGCGGCCCGAATGCTCATCGACAAAATTGAAAACGAATACGATGAAACCGACGCCGGGAATTATCGGACAGAAATCATTCAGGCCAGTCTGGTAAAGCGGGCTTCGACCTGATGGATCCCCGAGGATTTTACAGGCACGCCTTGCTGAGCCATAGGTTTGCGCTCGATCGGGGGACTGCCTTTCAAAAAATCATTCCTTATACACCTG
>NZ_JBAVZJ010000558.1:0-11379 GCF_049588695.1 Robiginitalea sp. | reverse complement strand
CCCTTACCCTTGAGAAATGCACCTACCCAATTGATGAAGGACCTGGGTTACGGGGCGGACTATGCCTACGCCCACGACCATCCCGGTAATTTCGTGCCTGCAGAATACCTTCCCGATTCGCTTTCGGGAAGTGTCTTTTTTAAACCAGGGGAAAACAACAGGGAAAAAGAAATCAAAGTGTTTCTCGAAAAACGCTGGAAGGGAAAATATGAATCCTGAGTTAAGAAATCATTTTTCAAGCAGGGGAATGATTAAAATTTTAGTTTGAGGGGGCGAACTTCTGTCTTTCCGTCCTTAAAGAACTCATGCCACCACTGGCCTTCTTTTTTATAGACCATCCCCATAGCCTCATCGTCAACCGTTGCGATGTACGTATCTTTTTGAGCGGTTTTAACGAGTTTCATCCGGATTTTGGGGGTACTGTCGACCAACTGATACCCATTGGCCGTTTCCTGGGCGTACCATATTTCCTCCCCGGCGGCGGTCTCCAGACTGACGGCTGTTCCGGAAACAGGAGCTACATCCTGCTGAGCGTCTTTTGACTCATCCATTGGCGTTGAAGCCGTGCTTGCAGCAGCAACGGCTGCAGTCGCCGCCATTTCAGCTTCTTTCCGTACAGGATTTGCATCAGACACTTCAGGGGCAACATCTTCCTGAGCCACACCCGCGGTTCCCAGGGTTTCCCCTGTGGCTGCCCCCTGGGCGGGTACTATATCCTTTTGAGCCGCAAGAGATTCCAAAACAGCCTCCGGAGGGATATAGGAATAAGGCAGTTCCTCAAGATCCTTAAAAGCCCCATCAATCGCCTCCCTGTAGGCGAGTTCATAGTCTTTTGTCTTGCTTTTCCCTTCCCCGGATTCATAGACCACCGCTCCATTGCAGTCCCGCAGACCGAGACGCACCTTGGTGGCCAGGAGGGAAGAATCGTCAATAAGCATTACCCGGACAGCTTTACAGGGATCCTCCGCCAGGTCAGTGGGGATCTGATCTTCATATATAGCCGTATACCCATTTTGGGAAAAGAGGAACTTTATCTGGGTGCTGGTCCTGAATTGATTCTCGTATTTAAAGCCCTCGAATTTTTTGGGAACCAGGATGTATTTATAGGAATCCAGCTGGGCCTGTACAGATAAATTCAGCAGGATGACAAAGCCAAAACTAAGGACGGATTTTAACATATAGACTATGCGCTTATTTCGCGTCCGAAGATAGGATATTTACCCCAAACCATAAAGAGAAAACCCTTTGGGAAGGCAGGCTGCATTCCAGTGGGAAGACTTGTTTGTCCCCGCCAGATCAAATACCTGAATCCGAAGTCCTTTAAAGGGCCCCGCCTTCTATAAATACAGTTTAATCTGATCTAAATCGAGGATAACAGGACAAACCCCGTGGCTGGGGTCATTGTGAACATTGAAATGCAGGGCCTGTAGTCCCACAGCACGGGCCCCTTTAATATCAGCCTCCAGGCTATCCCCGATCATTACCCCGGATTCCGGTTGTATTCCAGCTGCCTCAATGGCCATGGTAAAAATTCGCGGATCGGGTTTCTTGACACCCGCCCGATCCGAATTGACCACGGTCCTGAAGTAATGGGCTATGCCACTGTTTTGAAGCTTGCGGGTCTGCACTTCTTCAAACCCGTTTGTGATAATGTGCATTTTATACCCCTTGTGCAGGTACTCCAGAATCTCCATACAATTCGGTAAGAGGTGCGTATGCGATGAGAGATTCTCAATATAAGCTTCTGACAAAAAATTGATTTGCCGATCCGAAACAGGTAGTTCCATGCGGTCGAAGACGGTTTTCAGTCGCTCGTAACGCAATTTTTCCTTGGTGATTCTCCCCTCCCTGAAGGCCTTCCAAAACAGGAGGTTCAGGGGTACGTAGTGCTCGAGGAAACTGTCGAGGTCCACCTCGAGGTCAGAATCCCGAAAGAGCTGCTCATAGGTAAGGGCTGAATTCCTTTCAAAATCCCAAAGGGTATGGTCCAGGTCAAAAAATATATCGGTTATGGGCTGTTTAAGCATGATAACGGCGGATTATTTTTTCATAGAGCTCCAGCCAGTTAATTTTCTGATCCCCCCCGAGTAATTCATTGGAAAAAACAGGGATCAGGCGGCCTTTAACGGATTTAACGGACTTAAAAACCTCATCCAGTTCCGATAATAGGGTTTCCTCTGAGGTATAAGGCGTCAGGGCGTAATCGTGGAAAGCAAAAGGACATATTTGTATCGGTTGCTGTGTTTCCAGGGCAATGTCGTAGAAGAAAAACGGGGTACAGGTACTGGCCCTAAAGCCAATCTCGTGGGTATACCCCATCGAAAAATCGCGACTGAACTCCGCATCGACCAGTTTCCTGTACGTATTCGGAATCTCTACCCTGTTATAGCGCATCCGGGCATAGGCTACAGGTCGGTGGATAACCGCAGAAAGGCGTTTTTTCTCTTCCTTCAGGGTTTCCGGCTCCTCCGCGGCGGCATAGGAAACGGCCAGGGAAACAATACAATAGTCGGCCACCGACTTAATCAGATGCTTAAAGGCATTGCTGTTGGTTGAAAGGTTTTTATCATAGGTGGAATACTCGGCGAACTGGAAAAAGAACATGGTCCGCGCTTTGTACTGTTGATCGAGGGCAATCAGCCTGTCGAAGTTATCGTAGGGGTCCAGTGCAGGGTTAAACGATACCCGAAGGCGTTCCCACATCCTTTTGAATTTCAGGCGGGAGAGATCGAGTACGAATCCGGCCATACCCCTGAAGAACCCCCTGTGGGCATAGCAATGGGAAATCGTGACATCTACGATAGGGGTGAACTTATAGGGCTTGCGATCTGTAAGAATTTCCGGAAAGCGTTCCCGAAGCTTGTCCAGAAGTTTATTCGCCCAAAGGTCAACCAAAGGCAGTCTCAAAAAATCGTGCTGATAGGCGATACTCTCAGCCGGGGGAAATCTACCGTGCTGATCGCGGACATGGGGCAGGTACTCTTCATATCGGCTCAGCAGGTAAAAGGAGGCCGCCAGAATATCGAAAGGAACATTGCTCCTTGGAGCGCTGGAGAAAAAACAAGGCAGGTCCTCCCAGTTTGCCATTTGAATATCCACCTCTTCAATCCCCTGTTGAAAGAGCAACTCCGAACTCTGGATAAAGAACTCATTTTGAAGTGGCTGACGTGTATAAGTAATCTTGGGACCCTTGTGTTTTATGAAATCTTCCACTGCTGTAGTGTGCCCGATCTCGATCCCCAGGATGCGCGAGAACACCTGACGGGTAATATAGGTAACCCTCGGCGTAATTTTATGTGTATAGATCAGTAGCACCTCAGATGGAATTATAAGAGTTGTTCATCCGCAAAACTATAATATTCTGAGCCATGAACAATTAAATGATCCAGGAGCTTTATATCCATAATGGCGGCCGCTTTCTTTGTCTTGCGGGTAATCTGTATGTCGGACTTGCTCGGTCGAAGGTTACCCGAGGGGTGGTTATGGGCCAGAATAAGCCCTACAGCGCCCAATTCCAGGGCCTTTTTAAGGATGATACGCACATCGACCAGGGTGCTTGTAAGTCCTCCCTTGCTCACTTGAAATCGAAATTGAACCCGGTTGGCATTGTTCAGGTAGAGCACCCAGAATTCTTCGTGCATCAAATCCGCAAACAAAGGGGTTAACTGACCATGCGCATCCCTGCTCTGGCGTATGGTCTGGCTTGCGATTACCGGGCTCTGGGTATACCGCCGGGCCAGTTCCATGGCCGCTACAACGGTTACTGCCTTTCCCGGGCCAATACCCCTGAAGGTCATCAGGTGTGCCGCTGTCATGCGCCCCAGGGCTTTGAGAGGCTCCTCTCCTGCTCCAAGAAGGCGCCTGGCCAGTGCAAGAGCGTGCTCTTTTCTCGATCCTGTTACCAATAAGATGGCCAGGAGTTCTGCATTTGAAAGGCTCCCGGCCCCTTTATGTAGCAATCGCTCCCGGGGTCGCTCGGAGGGGTTCCAGGTTCTGATGGATTTTGGTATGGACTCATTTTTCATATCCGCCATAGGTAGTGAAATACCTTGCAATATTCCAGCGGGATTCCCCGGGAAATATTATTTTTAGGGAAATTGGTACATGATGAAATCGCTATTTGAATCCGCGGCCTTTGACGAAATTCTCGAACGCCTAAACAACCTGGAAGAAGGAATGAAACCGCAGTGGGGTAAAATGAGCGTGGGACAGATGGTATGGCATTGTCAGGTTCCGCTGAAGGTGGGTATTGATAACAAAGTCCCCTCCAAAAAACCAAATCCCCTTATCAGGTTGCTTTTCAAGAACAGTATGTACAGTGATAAACCCTGGCGAAAAAACCTCCCCACCTCCCCCCTGGCCAAAGCCCGGGATCCTAAGGAATTCGAGTCCGAGCTACCTGTATTGCGTAAACTCATAAAGGAGTTCCAAGCCCTGAAGGATCGAAAAGAATGGAACCCCCACCCTATTTTTGGGGAGCTGACAGCGGAGCAATGGGGGAAGATGCAGTACAAGCACCTGGACCACCACCTCACCCAATTCGGTGTATAAGCCCTTTAGCGGACCCGGGATAACAATTTCTCCAAATCGAGGCCCCCGTAATTTCCACTGCTCATCAACAGCAATACGGTATCCTCCAGGGGAGTATCCTCCAGGTGTTTCTCGAGCGCATCGGTTCGGGTAAAGACCTTGGTGGTATCACGCCCAAAAGCCTTCTTTATATCCGCTGGGGCAATCGGTTGCAGCCCCTTAACTTCGAGGGATTCCGGGACGTAAAAGACAATAGCTTCATCCACGCCATCAAGACTTCCCCTGTATTGCTCGATAAAGTCGTGGTTCAGACTGCTGTAGGTGTGCAGTTCCAGGCAGGCCACGATCCGGTGGTCCGGGAATTGTTCCTGAACTGCCGATGCGGCCGCACCCACTTTGCTGGGAGCGTGGGCAAAGTCTTTGAAAATAAAGTTCCCGGAGCCTTTTGCGAGGAGCTCCAGGCGTTTGGAGGCGCCTTTAAAACTCCCCATGGCTTCATAGAAGTCCACTTCATCCACTCCCATCTGTTGGCAAATCCATTTAGCTCCGGCCATATTACTAAGGTTGTGCCGGCCAAAGACCTGCAAAGGCAATTCACCTTCAGGAGTCTCCAGTAAAGTTGTGCCGGCCTCCACGCGGTACTCCGGTGTACCGTAAGGGAATTTGCGAACAGGAGCATCCCATTCAGCGACCATCGCGTTGAGTACCTCATCTTCTGAATTATAGGTAATACTACCCCCGGGAACAATGGTGTCCAGGAAAATCCGAAACTGCCCCGTATACGCTTCAAAAGTCTTGAAGACATTGATATGGTCCCAGGCAATGCCGCTTAACAGGTCGATATTGGGACGGTAGAGGTGAAATTTCGGACGGGGATCCAGGGCAGATGAAAGGTATTCGTCTCCTTCCAGCACAATAAAATCATTAGACTCCGTAAGCCTGACCATTCGATCAAAACCCTCGAGTTGGGCCCCGACCATAAAATCCACATCCCTGTTCCAGTAGTTCATCACGTGGAGGATCATAGAAGTAATCGTCGTCTTACCGTGGCTTCCTCCAATCACCACGCGCGTTTTATCCTTTGCCTGCTCATAGAGAAATTCAGGATAGGAATATACGGGAAGGTTGAGCTCCCGTGCCCTTGCCAATTCCGGATTATCACCCTTGGCGTGCATCCCCAGGATCACAGCATCCAGGCCGGAGTCGATCTTATCGGGGAACCACCCTTCTGCGGCGGGCAGGATTCCCGCAGCTTGAAGACGTGACCTGGAGGGCTCAAAAATAACATCGTCACTCCCGGTAATGGTGTACCCTTTGTCGTGAAGGGCCAGGGCCAGGTTGTGCATGGCACTACCCCCAATTGCTATAAAGTGTAATTGCATAAGATAAAAAGGTAAAGATACATATCCTGAAACGCCCAAACCAAACCCGGGCATTTAAGAAGTTTCCAGTACCTTAGGGATATCGTAACACAACATTTATGGATTACTCCCTCAACACCCTACCCACCCGGGAAATTATCCCCGGATTTCGAGGTAAACTCATCCACGGAAAAGAAATGAGCCTGGTTTTCTGGGATGTCACCTCCGGATCTGAAGTTCCCGAGCACCATCACAAAAATGAACAAATCATGCATGTGATCGAAGGCCGGTTTGAGTTTACGCTCAACGGCAGGACACAAGAATACGGCCCGGGAGACATCGTCCTTATCCCCGCCCACACACCCCACAGCGGCAAGGCACTTACGGCTTGTAAACTCATGGATGTTTTCAGCCCTGTAAGGGAGGAATACCGATAAATCATTTTATATGCATATTTCGTTAGAAGGCAAACACGCCCTGGTGGGCGGGAGCAGTAAGGGCATCGGACGGGCTATCGCACTTCAGCTAGCACATAGCGGTGCCCAGGTGACCCTGGCGGCACGCAGCGAATCCGTATTGAAAGAACTTTGTGGCGAACTCCAACAGGCTACAGGGAAACCGCACGGGTATCTGGTTGTTGATTACACCGATCTGCAGGGGTACAAGAGCCTTATTCACTCCTATATAAAAAAACACCCCGTAGATATCCTGGTCAACAACACCCAGGGGCCCCCGGCCGGCACCAGCCTTGAAAAGACTGGTGAAGACTACCAAAAGGCCTTTGACCTTCTTTTCCAAACAGCTGTCTACACCACAGAGCAGGTACTGCCGCATATGAAGGACTGCGGTTGGGGTCGGATAATAAACGTCGCCTCTGTTTCTGTCCGGGAACCCCTGAATTATCTGGTGCTCTCAAACAGCATCCGGGCGGCTCTGGTCAGTTGGGCCAAAACCCTTGCCGGGGACGCAGGGCCTTTTGGGATCACTGTAAATTCCGTACTCACCGGATATTTCAATACCGAACGCCTTAGTGCCCTCAATCAAAAGAAAGCTGAAGCCCTTGGGGTTCCGGATGATGAAGTTACGGGTAAACTCCTGGAACAAGTCCCGGCCAGACGACTCGGCCGACCGGAAGAATACGGATACCTGGTAGCCTTCCTGGCTTCACAGCAGGCCGCCTACCTCAATGGGGCGACCATTCCGCTCGACGGCGGGTTGCTGCGATCTTATTGAACAGGGTGTGATACATCAAAATGTAATCCTGACCAGAAGGTTGATAACCAGGCCTCATAAGAGAGTCTGGCCCAGATCCGGATTCTTCAGGGATTGAGCAGCTCCCAAAGACGGTCTTTCAGCCGCGCCATCCCCAATCCGGAAACGGAGGAGATAAAAACAGGGGTAACCCCGGGAAGTTCTTCCTGAAGCACAGTTTCCATCTCGGCCATAAGCTCTTCATCCAGCATATCCGATTTGGAGATGGCCAGCATCCGGTCCTTATCCATAAGCTCCGGATTGTATTTGCGCAACTCATTCAGAAGGATATGGTACTCTTTGGAAACATCCTTGCTATCTGCCGGCACCATAAAAAGCAGCACGGAGTTCCGTTCTATATGCCTGAGGAAATAGTGCCCAAGGCCCTTTCCTTCTGCCGCACCTTCAATAATACCTGGGATATCGGCAATGACAAAACTTCGAAAATCGCGGTACTTAACGATCCCCAGGTTGGGTTTTAGCGTAGTGAATTCGTAATTGGCTATCTTGGGTTTCGCAGAAGTCAGGACGGAGAGCAATGTCGACTTACCCGCATTGGGAAATCCTACGAGCCCCACATCTGCCAGGAGTTTCAATTCCAGGGTAATATTTTTCTCCTCTCCCGGAATTCCGGGTTGGGCATACCGCGGTGTTTGATTGGTCGAACTTTTAAAATGCCAGTTTCCGCGTCCTCCCAAACCCCCGCGGGCCGAAATTTCCTGCTGTCCGTCTTCCGTGATTTCAAAAAGGATTTCACCGGAATCTGAATCGCGGACAACTGTGCCCAGGGGAACTTCCAGTATCACGTCATTCCCATCGGCCCCGGTGCTTCGCTGTTTACCCCCATGCCCGCCGTGTCCGGCATCAAAATGCCGTTTAAACTTAAAGTTCAGCAGGGTCCAGAGGCCTTTATTTCCGCGAACAATCACATGCCCCCCACGTCCGCCGTCTCCTCCGTCAGGCCCCCCCTTGGCGACAAATTTTTCCCTCCTCAGATGCGTCGACCCGGCACCTCCGTTTCCAGAGGAAACGTGGATTTTGACATAATCGACAAAGTTGCCTTCAGTCATCGGATAGCTTTAGCGGTATTTTGAAATCAAGGGTTCAGAGTGCGTCAATCACCCGGGCGAGGCGGTCGGTGATCTCCTGAATTTCACCTACTCCGTTAATACTGTGGAATTTGGCCTGCTTCTGGTAAAAAGACTTGAGGGGGGCGGTCTTTTCGTTGTATTCCTCAAAACGATTCCGGATCTTAACTTCGTCCTGATCGTCCGATCGTCCGCTCACCTTCCCTCTTTCCAGGAGCCGCGCAATGAGTATTTCATCGTCCGCATCCAGGGCTATAGTCCCGTCGATCTGCATCCCCCGGGATTCGAGGAACTGATCCAGGGCTTCGGCCTGGGCAGTAGTCCGCGGGAAACCATCGAATATAAACCCGGGGGCATTACTGGCCTTTTCCACCTCGTCCTGCAACATTTGGATGGTGACCTCATCGGGGACCAAATCTCCCTTGTCGATGTACGACTTGGCGAGTTTGCCCAGGGGGGTCCCGTTTTTAATATTGTGGCGGAACACATCTCCGGTTGAGATGTGAATAAGTCCGTATTTTTCTTTTAGGAACGACGCCTGCGTCCCCTTTCCAGCTCCCGGCTTTCCAAATAAAACCAAATTAATCATATGTGGTTGATTTATATGATAGACATCCCTCAGGTTTCGGCCCTGCTCCTTAAAGTCCAACCCGTAACCCACGATAAAGGTGTCGGGGATTTCCATTCCAAAATAATCGATCTGATACTCTCCGTTGTACACCTCAGACTTGTAAAACAGGGTGGCAATACGGAAATCCTTCACATTCCTGTTTGAAAATATATGTACGAGTTCCTGAAGGGTGCGCCCGGTATCCACAATGTCCTCCAGAATAATTACATGCCTTCCTTCTACATGGTCCGGGAGGTCGAGGAGGGTTTCCACAATTCCTGTGGAGGTCAGCCCCCTGTAGGAGCTGAGCTTTACAAAAGTCACTTCGCAGGGATAAGGATAGCATTTCAGGAAATCAGAAACGAACATAAAAGCCCCGTTGAGCACTCCAACAAATACGGGCACTTCATCTTTGTAATCCCTGGCTATCTCATCCGCTATCTTCTGTACGGCCTGAAGAACTTCAGCTTCAGGCAAAAAGCGCTGAAAGCGCTTCCCTAAAAGGCTTAACGATCGTTCCATAGTCACTTCAAGTGCGAAGATAGTGTTTTGATTTTTCTTTTTTGTCGGGGGCCTGTGCTTTCTGAGATTTAGCCGTATTTTTGCCTAAAGGCACGCTCTGAGGGCGTGTAAGGTGTACAGAACTATGGACTATTTTTCGTCAAATTTTACCCTTGGAATACTCGGTGGTGGGCAACTGGGGAAAATGTTGCTTTACGAAACCCGGAAATGGGACCTGCAAACACGGGTACTCGACCCTTCAGCTGAGGCTCCCGCCCGTATCGCTTCCAATACCTTTGTGCAGGGAGACCTTATGGATTATCAGACGGTAGTGGATTTTGGACAAGGGCTGGACCTGCTGACCATTGAAATTGAAAACGTCAATGTCTCTGCCCTTGAAACCCTGGAGAAAGATGGTATTACCGTATATCCGTCCTCCGAGACGCTCAAGGTCATCCAAAACAAGGCCAGGCAGAAGTTGTTCTACAGGGATTCCGGGATACCCACGGCCCCATTCAGTCGCTTTGCGTATACCAACGAGATTTTGGACAGTATTGAAAATGGTGGTCTCTCCTTCCCCTTTGTTTGGAAAAGTGCCCGCTTCGGATATGACGGGCAGGGGGTAAAAATTGTTCGCAACAAAGAAGACCTGGCCACCCTGGATAATGTGGAATGTATTGCCGAAGAACTGATCCCCTTTAAAAATGAACTCGCTGTAATTGTCGCGAGAAATACCGGGGGAGAAACGATCACTTACCCTGTAGTCGAAATGGAATTCCACCCTGAGGCCAACCAGGTAGAATACGTGCTCTGTCCCGCCCGAATCCCCGAAGAAGTGCAGCTTCGGGCAAGAGAAGTCGCCCTCAAAGTCTCTGAGCAACTCGGGCATGTGGGCTTACTCGCCGTAGAGCTTTTCCAGACGGAAGAGGATGCTATTTTGGTCAATGAAGTCGCCCCAAGACCTCATAACAGCGGTCACTACAGTATTGAAGGGAGCTACACAAACCAGTTCGAACAACACCTGAGAGCGATTCTGGGGCTGCCTTTGGGTAAAACGGATAGCAAAGTTTCCGCAGTTATGGTCAACCTGGTAGGATCTGAAGGGCATAAAGGGCAGGTGCACTATCAGGGTCTCGAAAAAATCCTGGGACTTCCGGGCGTAACCCCCCATATTTACGGCAAGCGGCTCACACGACCCTTCCGCAAAATGGGGCATGTGACTATCGTGGACACCAGTATTGACCAGGCCCGTAAACGCGCCCGGGAGGTCAAAGAAAATATTGAAGTTGTTTCAAAGCAAAAATCATCATGAAGAAAGTAGCCGTCGTTATGGGGAGTACCAGTGACCTCCCCGTCATGCAGGAAGCCATTGACATCCTGAAGTCTTTTAATATCGAAACTGTTGTCGACATTGTCTCTGCCCACCGAACGCCGGACAAGTTGGCCAAATTTGGAAAATCCGCCCACCTCGAAGGTTTTGCAGTCATTATTGCGGGAGCCGGTGGCGCAGCCCATCTTCCCGGGATGCTGGCAGCCTACTCTCCCCTTCCCGTAATTGGCGTCCCTGTAAAAAGCAGTAACTCCATCGACGGATGGGACTCGGTTCTTTCCATTCTGCAAATGCCCGGGGGCGTTCCCGTGGCCACCGTAGCGCTAAATGGCGCTAAAAATGCCGGTATTCTGGCGGCCCAAATCCTGGGATGCCAGCAAAAAGACCTTTTGACCAAAGTCCAGGAGTATAAGGACAACCTGAAGGACAAAGTGACTCAGGGAGGGGAGGAGGTACAAGCCCGCTTCAATACCTGAAAGCTTATCCGTACTATCTGAATTAACCCAATCCACTAACAATATCCTAATCCTACACGCCATGCGCAACCCGCTCTTGGAACCCTTTGATCTGGCCCCATTTTCGAAACTGGAAACCGCCCATTTCAAACCTGCTTTTGAAACCGCACTTGAAAAGGCCCGGGCCGAAATCGATTCGATTATCAATAATCCCAACCCCCCAACTTTTGATAACACTATTGCGGCCCTGGAC
>NZ_JBAVZJ010000557.1:0-4393 GCF_049588695.1 Robiginitalea sp. | reverse complement strand
AATCCGTAGCGGTGTAAACCCCTAAGCGCTGGGCACAGACCGAAAAATTTTCAAAAGCCTTCCCTGCGGATTCCCCGGACTCCCTGAGAAAGTGGGCAGGCATCACGATCTTTTTCTTCATCATGTCTGTAAATGCCAGCACCATGCCGTTGGGGTCGTGGTCCATGATTACCTTGACAAACTCACGGTAGGCCAGGTGGTGCCGCATCTCATCGCCGGCGATAATATTGCACATTTTACCCAGAAGGGCATTGCCTTTTTTCCGGGCCAGCTGTGCCACCCTTTTGTGGGAAAGGTTGGTGGCCAGTTCCTGGAAAGTGGTGTATACAAAATTCTTATACGGGTCCCGGTCGGTTCCGATATCAAAGCCATCGCTGATCAGGTGCTGGGTAGATATCTCGATCTCCCGCATATTCACGCGGCCGGACAAATACAGGTATTTGTTTAATACGTCCCCATGCCGGTTTTCTTCCCCAGTCCAGGCACGCACCCAACGGGACCAACTGTTGGGCTCGTCCTGTTGGCTGATGCCTTCCACATCCATTAGCCAGGATTCATAGGTGGGCAAAGCTTCTTCGGTGATGGTGTCCGCCACCAGGGTCACCCAGAAATCATACCCGAGTTCTTTGGAAGCTTCCCTGAGGTCACTTACCTGCTCATAAAACTTTTCGCTTTGGGAATCGGGGAGAAAATCTGTAGGCTGCCAGATGTCTTCCGGGGCAATCAGGAATTCATTCATATACCCGTCTACTTTGGGTTCAATGGCTTCCATTACTTCCAGACGTATATTTTTCTCAACCATGGCGGATTTTTCCCAAAGATCGGGATAAAACAGCAGGTAAGGCCTTGAAAGTAGCGGTTTTCTGTTTGATTCCTTCGTTGGGATGCAAATAGTACGCGGGTACTTCTAAAGATATCCTGCAGGCAAAGTTCCGGTTTCGGGAAGTGCCCGGAAGACCCCGGCGTGCAATAAGGCCATTCGCTCCTTTTTTGTAATTTGACACCTCAGGCAACCTTAAATATGCTCCGCTTTTTTCGAACCCTTCGCCAACGCCTTCTAACTGAAAACAAATTCAGCAAATACCTCCTGTATGCAATAGGTGAAATAGCCCTGGTGATGATTGGTATTTTGTTGGCCCTCCAGGTCAATAACTGGAATGAAGACCGGAAACTTCAAGAACAGGAAATTATCCTGCTTGGTGACATGAAATCCGACCTGCAGGAGACATTGAAAGAACTGCAGTTTGGCAAGTCCCTGCAGGAAAGTACCGTAAAAAATTATCGCATTCTTCTCAAGGCCATCGACAATGATGAGCCGTATTCGGGTAAAATTGACAGTGCCAGCGTTTATATCAACTTTTTTCACGTCCCCAAATTCCGAAGGACGACCTACGAGACCCTGAAAAGCCAGGGAGAAATCCTCTCCAATGACACGCTCAAAAAGGCCATTTCCAATGTCTATGACCGCATGTTTGTCTATATGACTGAAGATCAATTAAAGGTGGAATGGTCAATCTACAATCAGCAAACCCTGCGTTACAATGAAAAATATTTGCGGTATAAAGACCTGCCTTTTCCCGCACCTTTTCCGGTGGATTTTGAAAGAATGAAATCAGATGACGACTTCATTAACTATCTTTCAGGACTCATCGGCTTTCGTACTTACGGTATTACTGTGTATGATAATACCATAGAAGAAATCCAAAAGGTAATTGCCGCTATAGACCAGGAAATGGAGCGCCTGAAAAATTAATTCCGTGCTCGCTTTTTCCGCGCCATGAGCCTGCTATCTGAAAACTCTAAAACCAACCAATATGGACTACAAAAAATCACTTCTTAAACTCGTTATCAGCCTGCTATTATCGCCTATAGTCGTTTACCTCGTATTACTCGCTGCCAAGGCGGCCGGGTCTGTTTATGAGATGTCGCATGGGGAAACCTTTATCATCTGGCTGCTGATGGCCATTGTGGTCAACCTTTCCCTTACCGGGAAGGAATAATGTTCCTAGGCTAAAAATTGCTATCCCCCCGCGCCGCATGAAGGTTGTCTTTATCGTAAATAGCAAAAACAAACGCGCGGTCAGGGTGCTTCCCGAGCTTGAGCTGTTATGTCGGCAAACGAATCCCCGAAGTGTGCAGTTCCTGCCCACCCGGCGAAAAAAACACGCTATCGAACTGGCCAGGGAAGCTGCTGAAAACGGCTGCGATTACATGATTGCTGTTGGGGGTGATGGCACGCTGCACGAAGTGATCAATGGCCTTTTGCAGTGCAGTCTTCCGGCTGATAAATACCCGGCAATCGGACTCCTCCCTTGTGGTTCGGCTAATGATTTTGCCAGAACTGCAAAAATCTTGGATTCGACAGAAGGCCTTTTCAATCTCATTCAAAACCATACAACCCAAAAAATCGACCTCGGCCGTATACAATTGCAACAAACCGGGGTAGTTCGCTATTTCATCAACATCGCGGGAGCAGGGCTTGGGGGTGAAGTCGTTCAAAAAATGGAAGAGTCATCGGCGCTGCTGGGGCCGGGCCTGAATTACTTCTGGCACATCCTCACCGGGTTTCTCCGCTATATCAAAAAGGAAGTGACCTGTACAGGCGGTAATTGGAAATGGAAGGGCCGGCTACTCCAAATGGCCGTGGCCAACGGGCGCTATTTTGGCAATGCCCTATGTGTCGCACCGGATGCCAGGCTTGATGATGGCCTGTTCCAGGTTACCATTTTCGGGGATTTAAGTGTTTGGGATTACCTGAAAAACCTGGGGAAATTGAAAGCAGGGGTTCGGATAAACCATCCCGAAGTCACCTACCAAAATGCGGAGGAGGTATTGCTTGAAAGCAATGTTCCCTGCCCTATTGAGGCAGACGGTGAGTTTATTGGCCATACCCCTGCAACCCTGAGTGTGCTACCGAAAGCCATTGTCTTTTTGATGCCTCCGGAGACTATGTAACATATGGGTTTTCTCAATTCTAACCTTTGAAGATCCCGGGGTTCTGCGGGCGCACTAAATATTTCTCTATCTTGAAAAGCGAAATCAGCTACCTGCTCGCATGCTCCTCGAGGCAGAATCCCTTCTGACACTCCTGAAATCTGAAAACCAATGATCTATTCCTTTTACAACTTACGCCAACGGCTCCTATTCTTGTTGCTGCTTTCCATTTTGGGATGTGCTTCCCCGGAGCGCTTCGATATCCTGATCTCAAACGGGAAAATCCTGGATGGTTCCGGCGGGGAACCCTTCCCGGGAGATCTGGGAATCAACGGAGATAAAATTGTGGCCGTCGGCGACCTTTCCAGGGCTACGGGTAAGACGGAAATCGATGCCGGCGGGTTGGTTGTTTCCCCGGGTTTTATCGATATACACACGCACCTGGATCCCATCCTTGAGCTTTCTGATTGTGAAAGCCATGTTCGGCAAGGGGTAACAACCGCCTTAGGCGGGCCGGACGGAAGCAGTCCCTGGCCCTTTGGCAACTATCTGGATTCACTGGAACAGATAGGCGTCGGTATGAATGTCGGCTACCTCATCGGCCACAATACGGTCAGGAGAAATGTGATGGGCCTGGATAACAGGGCTCCGACCGCGGAAGAACTGACCGCCATGAAAGCGCAGATAGCCCAGGCCATGCAGGAGGGGGCTTATGGGATTTCAACAGGCCTGAAATATTTGCCCGGCACATTCTCCAAAGTCGATGAAGTCATCGAATTATCCAAAGTGGCCTCTGCCGGGGGAGGTATCTACACCTCCCATTTGAGGGAGGAGGGATTAGGATTGCTGGAGTCTGTCCGGGAGGCCATCGTTATATCCAGAGAAGCTGATATTCCCGTGGTGCTCACCCATCACAAAGTGGTCGGCAAACCCATGTGGGGCAAAAGCGAACTAACCCTTTCCATGGTTGATTCTGCCCGGGCCTCAGGCCTGGACATCAAAATAGACCAGTATCCATATAATGCCAGTTATACGGGGATCGGGATACTCATCCCGAGTTGGGCAAGGGCCGGAGGTAATGAAGCTTTCAGGCAGCGGATATCAGATCCTGTGCTCAGGGATAGTGTAAAAGCCGGCATCGTATTTAACATCGTAAATGACCGGGGAGGTGCCGACCTGAATCGTGTACAGTTTGCAAAGGTCGCATGGATGCCCGAACTGGAGGGAAAAACCCTGGAATTCTGGTGTCAGCTAAAAGGCCTGGAGCCCACCATGGAAAACGGGGCAGACCTGGTCATTGAAGCCCAGTTAAACGGGGGTGCTTCCTGCGTTTTTCACGCCATGGATGAGGCAGATGTTGAGCGTATCATGAAACATCCACAAACCATGATCGCATCGGACGGCAGGCTGGTCAGGCCCGGAATGGGACATCCCCACCCCCGGTGGTATGGAACATTTC
>NZ_JBAVZJ010000556.1:0-6074 GCF_049588695.1 Robiginitalea sp. | reverse complement strand
CTGAATGAAAAAATCCCGGGTCCACATTGTGAAACCCGGGATTCCCAGTATCTTTTATTTTATCGGAGGCTAACTCTGGAACAAATCAGAGAGTTCCCGGAGCCCCTCCCCGTCTATATCGGCGTTTTCTACAGCCTGCATGAGTTGCATCAAATGGGCCGGATTCATATCCTCCCCCAAAACACGAATCAGGGCAAACCCCTTATCCTCACTGGATCCATAAATGATAACTTCATCAATGGCATCCCCTTCTCCGGTATATTTAATCACTCCCTTCGCAAATTTGGAATTGAGCTTCATAAGCTCTTTGAAATCCGAATTCTTCAGAATCTTATCCACTTTGGCGCGCTCTGAAGTAAAGGCTGCCGTGTTTTCATCTGTCTTCCTGAAGGCCAGGATATTCAATTTGCGGAGCGATCTGAGTGCTTCCACCTGGGTCTCATCCAGATCTGCCTCCCTGAGATTGAGGATGTTCGCCGGAACGTCCAAAGCCAAAAAATTTGGGTTTTCCGAATTACTGACAAAATACTCCTGAAGGCTTGGGCCACTTGAACAACCTGATGTCATTGTCAAAATGGCTATACTGCCAAGGGCAAAGAATAATAGTCTGCTTAATTTCATGATTGGTGCTATTTAATCGACCGGGCAATACATGTACTGCCCGATCGATTTTTGTTATTACTTAGACTTTTTCTTCTCAGCCTTTTCCAGTTCCTCCGGAAGGTTCATCTTCTTAGTCAGGGAACCAATTTTTGTCAGGTCAATGTCCCCGGTCAGGGTGAGTAGTACCGTCTCGATCTTACGATCGTCAATTTCTACATCCATATCCTTTATACCGGTGACAAACATCAGCAATTCACTTACATGGTCGCTGTCACGGCCGTTCCGGATATAAAACTTGACATTGGCATCTTTGTCCTTAACCCGCATCAGTTCTTCCAAAGAAGCTGATCTCAGGTATTTATCCACTGTGGTTTGCATATCAGCAGAAATGTTCTTGTCCTCAGTTATGAATACTTTCAAACCACTCAGACTTTGGGCAATGTCCATGAACTCGCGAGCTTCAGGGTCATCTACGTCCACATCCATCTTAATGAGCAGATCGAACATGTTTTTGTTTACAATTACTGAACTCACCTCATCCATATCCTCGTATTTATCAAAGATGGACTGGGAAATCCCCGCGATGGGCGTCAGGAGCAATACGAGTATTGCGAGATACTTTTTCATGATGTTTCGTTTTTAATTTTTGTTTAAAATCTTTTGTTTTGTCTGTTCAAATTCTCCCAGAAAGGCTACTTTTTCTGTACCCCTGTCCAGGTTTTGCGCGATCAGGCCAAAGGCCCTCCGGGTTTCCTGATAGGCAAATTCCGCTTCGCGCTGTTCGCGGACTTTATTCCCGTAATACAGGCCAAACATGAGCATAAGAACTGCTGCGATGGAAATCCATCTGTAGCTGTAGCTTTTCCTTTTGGTTTTTAATGGAACCTCACGTGCAGAACGTTCCTCACCGGCCTGTTTGAAGTATGCGAACATCGGAATGTACATTTCGAGTTCCGGGGCCACCCCGTCACTGCCAAAGTAGTTCCTCAACTCCTGCTCTTCGGCCTCCGTTGCGGAGGCTTCAAAGTACTTCTCCAGTATTATTTTAATTTTATCCAATTCCATAACGATGTTTTTCTATTAGTTTCTCACGGACCGCTTTTCGAGCCCTTGACAGGGTCACCCGGACGGCCGTGGGTTTCATATCCATAAGCTTTTCGATTTCCGGATAATCATAAGCTTCCACATCCCTGAGTTGCAGCACCATCCGTTGCTGTTCCGGAAGTTCATCCATAATCCGGGATACCCAATCCAGACTATCCCTCACCTCTACCTGTTGCTGAAGGGAAGACCCCCCGTCTGTAAAATTGCTATGGACCAATTTCAGATTTCCCGCCTGACGTGATTTTAAACGATCCAGGCAAAAGTTCCGGGTCATGGTCATGGCAAAAGCCTCCACATTCGAATACCCGGCAATTTTTTTCTTTCCACTCCAGAGTTTCATCAGCACTTCCTGTACAGCATCTTCAGCCTCCTCGGAGGATACAAGCAGCCTTTTTGCAAGTCTGTAAAGCTTATCCTTGAAGGGTAAAACAATTTCAAGGAACTCGGACTGTGTCATTATTGAACTTTGAATTGATGCTTCCAACTGTTCTATCGGGTTTACATCTTGAAGACGAAACTATCATAAATTTGTTACAAAAATTTTTTTATGATTTGTCAGGATACTAATTTTGACTCCTTAAACGTTCGATAAACAAGGAGCTAAAGAACTGTTTTTCGGGAATTTGTAACCAAAAAGCAGTATGGCTTTGCCCTGAAAGGAATCTCGATAATCGAAGGGGGATATTTATATTGATTGTATGAAAAAATGGTTGTTTATATGGATTGCATTCGCTGTCGCCGGATGTAGCAATGACGATGGAGTGGGCTTACCCGATAATCCTAATCCGAACCCGGATGCAGATGTGGTGGTGCAGAATTTTATGTGGCAAGCCATGAACCTTTGGTATTTCTGGCAGGCCGATGTACCGGAACTTGCCGATGACGCTTTCCCCACCGATGAAGAGTACACAAATTTCCTGGCCTCCGAGAGCGATCCGGGCGCTTTTTTTGACAACCGGTTGCGATTTTCAGAAGACCGCTTCAGCTTTTACAGCGATGATTATACAGAACTGACACAAAGTCTGGCCGGGATCAGCCGGAACAACGGTATGGAATTCGGCCTGATACAGTTCAGCGGGAGTTCTAACGTGTTTGGATATGTGCGCTATATCCTCCCAAATTCAGATGCTTCCACCAAGGAGATCGAGCGGGGGGATTTGTTTACCGGGGTCAATGGGGTGACGCTTACGGCTGAAAATTATCAGGAATTGCTTTTTGGTGAAGACCCGACATATACCCTGAACATGGCCGATATTCAAGGGAATGATGTGGTTCCCAATGGTAGGGAGGTAACCCTGACCAAGGAGGAAAACTTTCAGGAAGACCCGGTATACCTGACCGAGGTTTTTGAAAATATAGGTGGCGAAAATGTCGGCTATTTGATGTACAATGGCTTTACAAACGAATTTGACCGGGAACTGAACGAGGCGTTTGGCTTTTTTGTCTCTCGAGGGGTTACCGCACTCGTGCTTGACCTCAGGTACAATTCCGGGGGATCTGTAAATTCTTCCCGCCTACTCTCCAGCATGATCTATGGGACAAACACAGACGAGGTCTATTTGGAACAACAGTGGAACGACTTTATTCAGGAAGCCTTTACAGAGGATGACCCGGATGCCCTTAAAGATTTTTTTGCCAGTGCGGTTTCTTCAGGGGTTCCCTTGAACACCCTAAACCTGGATCGGGTCTATATACTGACGACAAGAAGTACGGCTTCGGCCAGTGAACTGGTCATCAATGGGCTAAATCCGTATATACAAGTGATTAAAATCGGAACCACTACGCGGGGTAAGAATGAATTTTCACTTACTATGGTGGATGATCCGAACAGACCGGGTGCTCCCTTTATCTATACCCCGGAGCGGGAAGGCAGTATCAATAGTGAAAATGCGTGGGCTATTCAACCCCTGGTAGGGCGAAATAAAAATGCAGTGGGAGATTTCGGAGATATCAACGGTTTTATCCCAGATATAGAGCTGCAGGAGGATCTGGAAAACCTCGGTGTTTTGGGAGATCCCAATGAACCCCTCCTGGCCCGCGCCCTGCAAGCCATATCAGGAGCTACAGCGAAAAGTTTTAACCAACCGGCGATGGCGGCTGAGCCCTTCACCTATTCCAAATTATTCCTGCCCATGAAAGACAATATGGTTCTGGATAAAGATATACAGCTTCCGGAGCGTCTTTTGAAGAATTTTCGGTAAGTCCTTCAAAGGATCTATAAATACGTAAAAGCCTCCTTGATGGAGGCTTTTTTTACAATTGTAAGGACCAACCCACCATCACATTTCTTCCGGGAGTCTGAAAACCCAGGACCTCCGTATAAGATTCATTCAACAGGTTGGTCGCATTTAAAAAAGCGTTTAACTTCCCCGGAATGACAGTAAAGTCCACGCGCAGGTCTATGAGGGAAAAAGGTTCCAGCTCCACCTGGGTGAAGGTTGTAAAATCTGTATCCTCCCGGGAACCTGTATAGCTGTATCGCAGCAACGATGACCAGCGCGTTCCCAAACGCGTCTGCAGGATGGCGTTGAGTTTGTGCTTGGGGATCCGGATAGCATTTGCCCCTTCCGGTTGGGTAAACGTATAATTCAACTCCAAACGATTCCCGGGTGCCCACTTCCACAGGACTTCCCCTTCAAAACCCTGGATACTCACCGGTTCTGAGGCATTGAAAAAAATAAAGTCCGCATTGTCGAAAAGGATCGTATGCTCCTCCTGCCGGTCGAAGAAGAGCCCACTGATACGGAAACCGGAATCCAGATTCAATTCCATACCAGCTTCAAGGGTGCGGTTGTCTTCGGCATCCAGATCCGGATTCGCCCCAAAAGCCCCAAATAACTGGGCCAGGGATGGCGTAATATAGGCGGTAGCCCAGGACCCCATCACCTTTAGGTATCCCGTATTCAAACGATAGGCATACGAGGGGTTCAGGTGATACACCGCCCGATTGCCGTAGATGGAATGCATATTCAGGCGCACCCCCCCATTGACGTTGACCCCTGAAGCCCCCGTCCAGACCAGGTTCAGATAGGGGTCGACGAGGGTAAATTCCTCGTCGACTTCAAGCAGCGCCCTGTCGTTGATTACATTAAGACCTGCCAGGGCATGGATAACCGAGCCGATTTTCCGTTTATACGTCAAATCCGCGGTCCAGTTACTCCCCTGAAAAGTACCCGGGAAATCACTTTGGTTTTCAGAATCGAATCGGGTGTAGGCACCCAGGGCCTCCACTTGTTGCAAACTATCTTTCCATTTCCAATTCAATCCCAGGCGCTCCTGATTCGTCCTATAACGGAAAGGGGCATCTACCCCATTAAAGGAATCGTCGTAATCCGCATTCATTTGAGCCCGGTTCGCAAAGATTTTTAAAACAGATTTTTCAGGAAAATGCCGGGACACCGAAAGATCTGCAGACCAATTGGAATACGGGTCCGGCTCACGTCCCGTCTCAAGGGAGGACAACCCGTTTGCATAATCGTGGGAAAAAGCCCCCTGATATGCCCAGCCAGAGCGGGTCCCCCCCAATTGGATCGCATGGCTGAGTCTTCCAATATCGGCATCGGATTCCTCCGGGGTATTCTGGGTGCCCATACTCCCCTGGGCATTTGCATAAAAGGGTGTCTTTCCGGGTGTTTTTGTCCGAATATCGATGACGGCCGTGGCGGCATTGGCCCCGTATAGTACGGACGTAGCACCCTTCACTATTTCGATGGATTCAATGCTGGAAACAGGCAAAAGCCTAAGATCGTATTCCCGGGCTGTCGAAGAGGGATCAGATACCCGAAGCCCGTCTATAAGTACAACTACCTGCCGCCCTCGGCCTCCACGAACAAAGACCCCGAGCACTTCCCCGGGCCTTCCGCGGCTCCCGGAAATTTCGAAGCCACTTTGCTGGTTCAGGACCTGGGCTACAGAAGCTCCCTGATAGGCTTTGAGTATTTCCGGTCCCAACCGAATGACCGTTTTACCCGATTGCTCCCGTTTTAAAGGGAATCTGGAATCGCTGACGACTACTTCGTCCAATTCGCGTACATCCATTGAATCCAAAGGGGTTTGCGCATGTGTCGCCCCTGCGAGTGCCATTAGGACACACCCTATCCATCGTTTTTTCATTTCAGACTATAAAGAACGAGATGTTCCCAGGCGATTAAGCTTGTAAACCTTTATCCCGAAAGTTTAACATTCCTTGTTTGGATTCGGCAGGTCTCCTGGCTCGCGTCCTGTCACTGACCTTCCCGTGCTTGCAGAAATACACAGTGGTGTGAAGTGGGTAACAGGCATTCTACTCCCTGTGGAGCAGAACTCAGCTTACAGTTGCGGGAACAGCTCCGGTTTTGCACCGGATTCCCTTTTAATGTCCATTATAT
>NZ_JBAVZJ010000555.1:0-1823 GCF_049588695.1 Robiginitalea sp. | reverse complement strand
GGTTGGCCGTATCTTTCAGGATGAGTTTTTCGCCTTCGGCCAATACGGAGTCTTCAGTATATCCGGCATCGGCTATGATTGTTTTTGTAAGGTCATTTATGGTGATTGCCGTCAATTCTTTTTCATGGCCATAGCCCCGCCGGGGATCTGTATTGACTTCGGCAACCAATTCTGTAATGGTCGATTTTCCATCCCCAATAACGTGGGCGGGAGACCGAAGGGCCGCAGCGACAAAAGTGTTGTTGATGACCAACAACCGATAATCTTCACCCCGGATATAATTTTCGACAATAACCCGCCTGGACACCTCCTTGGCTGCATGAAAAGCCTTAACCGCGTCTTCATATGAGCGGACATCCACGGAAATACCCCGGCCGTGATTTCCGTCGATAGGCTTGATCACCAGGGGATACCCGATATCCTCGCATGTTTCCTTAAGGCTCCTTTCACGGGAGATGATATCCCCCCGTGGCACCTCTATTTCGGCTTGTTCCAGAAGGTATTTAGTGTCTTCTTTATCACAGGCCAGTTCCACCCCAATACTACTGGTTTCGCTGGTAACCGTAGCCTGAATACGCTTTTGATTCGCACCATAGCCGAGTTGACAGAGGGAGTATTTATTCAAACGAATCCATGGAATTCCCCTACTGGCGGCCTCTTCAACAATTGAACCCGTACTGGGCCCGAGCCTTTCGGCTTCCCGGAGCTCCCGCATTTCCTGCAGATCGGGCGCTAAATTGTAATCTTCACCGTCGATTAGGGCCTGGCAAATATCCACGGCCACCCGCGCCGCATAACGCCCGGCATTCTCTTCGATATAGGAGAATACAACGCTGTATACGCCCTTTTCCCCATACCCTCGCGTGCGGCCAAAACCTGTATCCATTCCGGCCATAGTTTGTATTTCCAGTGCAATATGTTCAATCACATGCCCCATCCAGGTACCTTCTTCTACCCGCATAAAAAAACCGCCCGGACATCCTTCGGAGCACCGGTGGGAATACATGGTTGGGAACATGGCTTTTAATCGGTCCAGAAAACCGGGGCACTTGTTGGTCGGAAGCTCTTCCATTTCCTCCAGATCCAAAACCATTACTATGAGTCTCTCGCGTCGTACAGACCAGTAATTCGGCCCGCGCATGGCTCTTATTTCTCGTATTTTCATGCCCAAAGTTTTAAGGGTTGGATTTAAATCTTTTAATATATAATAATATTTCCAAGGAGAGCCGTAATTTTACCGCCTTAAATCACAAATAATGAGCATAAAGGGAACTTTAATACCCATAGGAGGCAATGAGGATAAGGGTATTGAGACTCATGAAGCCTATCACCTGGAATTTATTGAGGAAGGCATCCTCTCGCGCGTTGTTCGGGAAAGTGGCGGCACAGATGCTTTGATTGTCGTTATTCCGACCGCCTCCCGTATTCCCAAAGAGGTGAGCAACAACTATATTGATGCCTTTGGGAAATTAGGATGCCAAAATGTTCAGGTAGCCGATATTCGCGAACGCGAAGATTCTGAAAACCCAAAATATATAGATATGATCCGCCAGGCGGATTGTATTATGTTTTCCGGGGGAAACCAGGCGAACATCACCAGAAAAATAGGAGACACGACCATTCATAAAATACTCCTGGACCGCTACAAAAATGAGAAAATCGTCATTGCAGGCACAAGTGCAGGGGCTATGTGTATGTCTACCGAGATGATTACCGGAGGCAGCAGCCAGGAATCTTTTTTTAAAGGTGCTGTAGGGCTGAATAAAGGAATGGGATTTATCCCCGACCTGATAATCGATTCGCATTTTATAAGAAGGGGGCGT
>NZ_JBAVZJ010000554.1:0-2148 GCF_049588695.1 Robiginitalea sp. | reverse complement strand
GAGTACCCCTTTCCTTCAAACCACCTCCCGAGGGTATCTTTATCCCTTCCGCTGATGATAAAAATATCTGTCCTTTTTTGTTTGTAAAGGGCATCCAGCATATCGATTAACTCCTTATCCGGACTCGCCTTTTGGGGATCGTTTTTAAATCCGGCAAGGGTACCGTCGTAGTCCAGAAACAGGATACGATTGCCCGATTTACGATACTTTTCCATCATGGTATTGGTGAGGTCGACCGTAAGCCTTCGCGCCACATAAGGTGGATCCATTTCTCTGTGCGATAGTAGGGAATCCATAAAATCCTGTGCCCACTTTTCCACATTGTAGCGGGCCAAACGCTTTTGCATCGGGGTATTCCGGGCCTTTTGTTCTTCTTCAGGCATATTGATTGCCTGGTGCAGCGCATCGGCGATTTGTTCAAAATTATTGGGATTGATCAACAGGGCCTCGTGCATTTCATTGGCCGACCCCGCCATTTCACTAAGTATAAGCACACCTGTCTTATCGGTTCGCGTGGCGATATACTCTTTGGCGACCAGGTTCATCCCATCCCGGATTGGCGTAAGCCAGGCGATATCGCAGCTGGTATATAAATCTACCAGGTTCTCAAAACCCAGGGAGCGATAGAAATACCAGATTGGGGTCCAGCTTACCGTGGAGAGTTCCCCGTTAATCCGGCCGACGAGTTCATCTATTTCCTTTTTTAATAATTGATATTGGGGCACTTTGGAGCGGGAGGGTACGGCAAGTATGATGAGCCTTACTTTCTCCTTGTATTCGGGATATTTCTGTAAAAAGTATTCGAAGGCTTTAAGACGGTTTGCAATTCCCTTGGAGTAATCCAAACGGTCTATGGAGAGAAAAAATTTGGCATCCGGAGCTGATGCTTTATGGGCATCGAGGCGCCTTTGCAGGTCTGATTCTTCCCCGTCTTTCTGACCGGCATTCTTTTGGGCCGCCTCATGGAATTTGGTGTAGTCGATCCCCATTGGGAAAGAATCTACCTTTGTCATGCGGTCTTCGAGGTTAATTTCATTAAAATTCACCTCAAGGCCCAAGAGTCGTCGTACAGAACTTAAAAAATGGCGCTCGTAGTCATAGGTGTGAAAACCAATCAGGTCTGCTCCCAATAAACCCCTTAGAATATCCTCCCGCCAGGGAAGGGTACGGAATATTTCATAGGAAGGGAAGGGGATATGCAGGAAAAAGACAATAGACAAATTAGGTCTTTTCTCCCGTACCATCTGGGGAACCAGCATGAGCTGGTAGTCGTGAACCCAGAGTATATCATCTTCAGAGGCCTCTTCCAAAACAGCCTCGGCAAATTTGCGGTTGACTGCCTCATAGACTTTCCAGTTGGACAGCTCGAATTCCGAGTACTCCAGAAAATAATGAAACAGGGGCCAAATAGTTCTATTGCTGAAGCCAAAATAAAATCCCTCTACCTCAGCCTCAGTCAGGGGGACTTTACTACAACCGTGTTCCTGTAGCGCCTGATCTATCCTGGGTTCCAATGCCTCCGGTATTTCCTCACGCGTGAGCCCACTCCACCCGATCCATAAGCTTTCACCTTCCTGATGTACCGATTTCATTCCGGTGGCGAGCCCTCCCACACTGGGAATGGCCTGCATTTCACCTTCATTGATTTGCAATTGGACCGGTAATCTGTTGGAAAGGATGATGGTTTTGGGCATTATTGGGGCTTTTTAACTTTTTTAGGCGTGGATTTGTCTAAATTTCGTCAAATTACGGCGCATAGCCAATAATTTTATAAGAATTAAACCAAAGACAACGTATGGATAATCTGGATTACGGGATCATAGGGAACTGCCGCAGTGCTGCACTTATTTCAAAGACAGGTTCCCTGGATTGGTGTTGTTTGCCCGAATTTGATTCTTCCTCTGTATTTGCACGCCTTCTGGATGAAAAAAAAGGGGGGTGTTTTGAAATTTGTGTCGATGATCAATACGAGATAAACCAGCGTTATAAAAAGGATACCGCCCTACTGATTACCCGATATAGCAATGGCTCCGATATTTTTGAGGTACGTGATTTTATGCCCCGGTACCAGAAAAGAGATGGAAGTTTTCACACCCCCCCGGAGGTTATTCGATATATCCGGCATGTTAAGGGCGCCCCGGAGTTTTC
>NZ_JBAVZJ010000553.1:0-3982 GCF_049588695.1 Robiginitalea sp. | reverse complement strand
ATCACTTCCCAGGTCAGGCCCTTATCCGTGCTCTTATGGACAAACTGACTTCCGAAATACACTGTTTTTGAATCAAAGGGGTCCTGTCCGATTCCGGCATTCCAATTGAACCTCAATTCTGTATCAGCATCCGGAGGTGTTGGTCGTACACTGTAATCGTTCCCGGTCATCCAGTCGTATCGCCGTACAAAGCCCTGCTGGCTCATGGCGTATCCGTAACGGGAATCCTCTAAATCGGGTACAACGTCAAAACCATCTCCAAAAGCGATTTCCTGCCAGTAGGAATTGCGAATTCCCTGGGCGCGCCATACGTATGCCGGCCCCCTCCAGGATCCATTGTCCTGCATGCCCCCATAGACATTGTAAGGAAATTCGTTATCCACACTGATATGGTAGAACTGCCCAACAGGCAGGTTCCCTATAAAACGCCAGGTGCGTCCGCCGTCACGGGTAATATTAAGTCCTCCATCATTCCCGTCGATCATAAACTTCCCGTCATCGGGATGGATCCACCAGGCATGGTGATCCGGGTGGACGCCATTATCTGCCCCGTACGCCGGCATGAGCTGTTCAAAATTCTTCCCTCCATCCTCCGATACGTTCACATAGGTAAATACGGAATAGACCCGATTTTCATTCTGCGGATCGACAAAGATGTCGGAGTAATAAAAAGGGCGGTCCCCGATATCGCTCTTATCGTTGATCTTTTTCCAGGTAAATCCCCCGTCCTGAGATTTGTAAAGTGCATTTTTTTTGGACTCTATAAGTGCATAGATGATTTCCGGATTACCCGGAGCGATGGCGAGTCCGATCCTTCCAAGATCTCCTTTGGGAAGCCCGTCCTTTTCACCCAGGGCTTTCCAGGTTTTACCTCCGTCATGTGTCATGTGGAGCCCGCTGCCCTCCCCACCGGATTTAAAGAACCAGGGGTCCCGCTTGTGTTCCCAAAGCGCAACCAGCAATTTGTTGGGGTTCGTCGGATCCATGACCATATCGGCCACCCCGGTTTTGTTGTTTGCAAATAGAATTTTTTCCCAGGTCTGCCCGGCATCGGTCGTTTTATATAGTCCGCGTTCGGGGTGTTCGCCCCAGGGAGAGCCTATGGCCCCCACGTATACTGTATTGGGATCATTCGGGTCTATGATAATTCGATGGATATGACGTGTTTCTTCCAACCCCATGAGCTCCCAGCTTCGCCCTGCATCCAGGGAGCGGTATACCCCGGAACCTCCGTTGAGGGAATTCCTTGGGTTTCCTTCTCCCGTCCCAACCCATACGACGGAGGGATTGGCCTGATGTACCGCCACAGCCCCAATGGAAGACGTTGATTCATTATCGAAAATAGGAACCCATTTAATGCCGCCGGAGGTTGACTTCCATAAACCTCCTGAGGCCGTGCCTACATACATGATATCCGGCTCACTGGTGACCACGTCAACAGCCGTGACACGGCCACTCATCCCTCCTGGCCCAATATTTCGAGGCTTGAGGTCGCCGGCGAGTTTCATATTAAAATTTTGGGGGAACAGAGAAGCTGATACAAGGAGCATCAGCAGGGGAAGAAATCGCTTCATAAAACGTTTTAATTAGTTTGCGGCTAAAGGTAGCAAAATCGGGTTTTTGGTTTCTTAAAGGGATGTTAAGACGATGACTATAACAGGGAGCTATGCTCGCTTAAACACAGCCAGTTTGGGTGCATAAGCCAAGGTTACAGATATAAAGGAATCTGTGTCAATTGGAGATAAAAATCAGGGGAAAAGCCTAAGAGTCGCTGAGGTATCCTTCAATTGAGGTATCTTTAGGGTAGACCTTATGGCTTATCACAGAAAACTAAAGGACTGTAAAGTGACTGCGAAACCTGGCTTGTTGACTGCTACTCTCTTGTTTTTGGTAATTTCCAGTTGCAAGAAATCCCCGCCGCCCTTCCAGACAGGGATGGCTTCTTTTTACAGTGATTCTTTTGAAGGCAAGCTTACCGCAAACGGGGAAATATTCTCGAATTCCAAGATGACGGCAGCACATCGCACACTGCCTTTTGATACCCGGGTCCGGGTCACAAACCTGGGGAATGGCAAGGTCGCGGTCGTGCGTATAACAGACCGGGGGCCTTTTGTGGAAGGTCGAATCCTCGATGTATCCTTGGCTGCGGCCACACGGCTCGACTTTGTGGACGATGGACTGGCCGAGGTACGACTCGACTTGCTGGATGATGCAGGCCAGATTCGAAATGCTGTTAAAAGGGATCAAACGCCTTAGGCCATCCACGCAGCCCTGCAAGGTTAAGACTATAGCCATAAGCATTACTGGCAATCACAGATCCGGGCGTTTGTGTGAATATAAATGACCTTTGTGCGGCTTCCTCCTTGCGAATCACCTACTTTTGCCCCTTGAAAATTTATATAACCAGGTTCCGGACATTAGCTCAGATGGAATCACAACGATAATTTGATGACATTTGAACAACTGGAATTGATAGCGCCGATACAACAGGCGCTAAAGGATGAAAATTATGTAGCGCCCACACCTATTCAGGTACAGGCGATACCATATCTGCTGAAAGGAAGGGATATTCTGGCCAGCGCACAGACCGGTACAGGTAAAACAGCCGCATTTGCGATCCCGATCCTGCAGCATTTGGTCTCCGGGCCACCCCCGCCGCGCGGGCTGCGTCCGATCCGCGCGCTTATCCTGACACCCACACGAGAACTCGCGATACAGATTGGAGAGAGCCTCAATGCTTATGGACGCCACACAAAAATCAGAAACACTGTCATTTTTGGCGGGGTCAACCAGAACAAGCAAACCCAGGCGTTACGCAGGGGGGTAGATATATTAGTAGCCACCCCAGGTCGTCTTCTCGACCTTATGAATCAGGGCTACATCCACCTGGATACTATCGAGTATTTTGTCCTTGACGAAGCGGACCGGATGCTGGATATGGGTTTTATCCACGACATTCGGAAAGTGCTCGCTGAACTGCCCAGGCAGCGGCAGTCCCTTTTCTTTTCCGCAACCATGCCGGATACAATTGTGTCCCTTTCCCGCAAGATCCTTACCGATCCGGTAAAGATTGCAGTGAGTCCCGTCTCCTCAACAGCTGAGACAATTCAACAATACCTTTACCTGACCAATAAATCCAGTAAACCGGAATTGCTGTTCCATATACTAAAGGATCCGGAAATGGATCAGGTGCTACTCTTTTCAAGAACAAAACACGGGGCGGACCGGATTTGCAAAAATCTGGGTAAGAAGCATATCGGAGCCGCGGCGATCCACGGAAACAAGTCCCAGAACCAAAGGCAAAAGGCGCTAAAGGACTTTAAAGAAGGAAGGGTCCGGGTGTTGGTGGCAACTGATATTGCCTCTCGGGGAATCGACATTGACCAGCTCCGTTATGTTGTGAACTACGATATTCCCAATGAACCGGAGACCTATGTCCACCGTATTGGGCGTTCCGGGAGAGCAGGGGAGGAGGGTATTTCCATTTCCCTCTGTGAGCCGGAAGAAAACGAGTACATCCGTTCTATTGAAAAACTAATCGATCAAAGGATTGAACGCGTCGAGGACCATCCGTTCCCCCAGACAGACAGCCCGATGACCGCAGAAGAAAAGCGGGCCTTCGAAAAAGAGAAAGCGCGCAAGAGACAGGAATACTTTGAGTCGCGACGGAAAAACAAGGGAAACCGGGACACCGGCAGGGGATATAAGCGAAATAAGCGATAAGTATACCGGGATAAAATTTTCCTTCCCTTTAGTGTCGGGGAATCCTAAGGACTATGAAGGGTATTGGACAGACCTGGAATCGATCTCCAATACTGCACATTCTTATCAGTTTCCTATCGAAATAAGGGGGCCTACTGCGCCACTGCCGCTATTGGCCATGCTGAACAGGATTTGAATTATGGCGAAGGTGTTTTTTGAGGCCATGTCCCGATCATCGATATAAAACCAATGATCCCTGAACTGAATAGAAAGAAAAGCA
>NZ_JBAVZJ010000552.1:0-1506 GCF_049588695.1 Robiginitalea sp. | reverse complement strand
AGCTAAGCCCATCCTACAACATCGTTTGCAAATGACTCAAAAGGGAATATGGTACTAGGTGAAGGTGCTATACATCAGCCGGGTATTCTGAAAAAGAAGATGATTATTTGCATTAGATTGCAGAAAGCTTAAATCCAGGGCAGACCAGATGAATTCAATGGGCATGAATAGAGAAAGGCAGTCAAGTCAATTATTCCTGAAGATTTGGCATGAGCCCTATGATAAACACCTTACTCTGCCCGAAAGACCTAAGGGAAAGCAGCAGAAACCTTGAAAGTAGTACCATGATCCGCGACTTGTTAGGAAGAAAAGGTTTAGCCCGGCAAAGTATCGTAGTAATGATACTTAAAGGACTTGGGATGCTTCTGGGTTATGCGGTGACTATTCTAATATCCCGGGAATTTGGCCCTGTGGGTCTCGGGATATACAGCGTTTCGTATACAACAATCATTGTATTTTCCCATGTGGCATCGCTCGGGTTGCCTGTTGCTATACTGCGATATACAGGGCAATTTAGGGGGACAAATGATTTGGGCAAACGCAAAACACTTTATTATAATGCCCTCAAGATTATTTTCGCGATTAGTGTTGTGCTTTCTTGCGCCCTTTTCGCTTTTGCTAAAGATCTTGGCATAAATCTATTTGGTGACCCTTCCTATTCTTATGTCTTGAGATGGGTTGCCATCGCAGCCCCGTTTTTCACCCTGAACGTCATTAATGTTGAATTTCTGAGGGCCCTGGAGAGGATCACCCTCTCGGAAGTTTTTAGGACCGTTTTTATCTCCTCGTCGATCTTGCTCATACTATATGTATCAGATGATTCCTCGCAGTATCTACCCGTCATGGCCCTTTCCATAGGAATACTTGGGGCAGCGGTTTTATCCACAGGAAGATCCCTTTCTGAGGTGTGGAAACTCGAAGCGCCAAAGGGAATTACGTTTCCGATTAAAGAAATACTTAATACCGGGACGCCTTTGATGCTTGTGGCTCTTGGTTCCTATTTTCTTGGTAACATCAGCGTTTATTTGATTCAGATATTTGAGGATACACGGCAGGTAGGAATTTTTTCACTGAGCCTGAAATTGACGCTCCTGATAAATTTTGCCTTAATAGCCATAACCACGGTTATAGCACCAAAAATGTCCGGACTATTCTGGGATGGCAAAAAAGTGGAACTTACTGCATTTGTTCAAAAGGCAACCAAGTATGTTTTTTTGTTATCCCTTCCCACTTTTTTGGTTTTGGTGATCTTCCCGGGAACTGTATTGAAATTGATCGAGCCCGAATTTGCTTCCGGGAAATACGTAATGATATTTTTGGCGTTGGGCCAGATTTTCAATGCTTTTGGCGGACCGGTAAGCTTGCTTTTGAATATGAGTGGTCATCAGAAATCCGTAATGAAAGTGATACTTTTTGTTCTGGTTTTTGCAGTGAGCGCAAATATTGTTTTGATTTCTTATTTTGGAATTATGGGTGCAGCCATCGCAACCGCCTTGAGTATAGGAA
>NZ_JBAVZJ010000551.1:0-6267 GCF_049588695.1 Robiginitalea sp. | reverse complement strand
CCAGAACAGAGAACGTAGATTTGGAAAAACGAGCGAACAACTTAACTAGTGGTATGCGGGCGGTATTACCACTAAGTCTTCTTTTTATAATGGCTTTCCTGACGACCTTCCAAGGGGTTGCGCAGGACCTTTCCTATCAGAACGGCAAGAAATATATTCTCGGAGGACTCGAAGTTACAGGCCTTCAGAGTTACAATGAACAAACCGTTAAGACCTATACCGGGCTTCGTGAAGGTCAGCCCATAACGGTTCCCGGTGATCAGATCAGTCAGGTCATCAATAAGCTGTGGAGTCTTGAGCTCTTTACGGATGTAGAATTCTACTACACAGGTGTCCGAAACGATAGTATTTTCCTGGAATTGCATATACAGGAGCGTCCCACCCTTTCGAATGTTACATTTTATGGGGTCAAGAAGGGAAAAGTCGAAGATTTGGCCAATGATACAGACTTAAAAAAGGGAAAAAAAATCACGGAAAGCCTCATTGCCAACACAAAGAACTATATAGAGACCAAATACCAGAAGGATGGCTACCTCAATACGCAGGTAACCATTGCAACGAGTCAGGATACCTCCGCGGTCAATTCCCAGAACCTGGTAGTAAATGTCAACAAGGGCAGCAAAGTAAAGGTTCGCAATATCGAATTCGAGGGAAATGAAAAGCTCTCAGATTCCAAGTTGCGCGGATCCATGAAGAATACCAAAGAAAAGCTTTTTGTCCGTGTTTGGAAGAAATCAAAATACATAGAAGAAGAGTATCAGGAAGACTTGAATTCCGTCCGGGACGCCTACGCAGAGAGCGGGTATCGAGATGCGCGGATCCTCCTGGATACCATTGAGCGTGTCAATGATAAAAATATCGATATCCGTATAAAAGTTGAGGAAGGCGAGCGGTATTATTTTGGGGATATTGAGTTTGTCGGCAACAGTGTCTACACGGACCGCCAGCTGGCCCAGGTGCTCGGTATAAAAAATGGAGATGTGTACAATGGGGTGCTCCTGCGGGAGCGGATCGCTGATGATACCAAGCCAGATGGTGAGGATCTCACGAACTTATACCAGAATAACGGTTATCTTTTTTCCAGGATTAACCCCGTAGAGGTTTCAGCTGAAAACGACACCATCGATTTTGAGATCCGCATTATAGAAGGTAAAGAGACATTCCTCAACAAAGTCGTGGTCAATGGAAATGAAAAAACCAATGACCATGTTATTTACAGGGAGATTCGAACCCGGCCCGGGCAAAAATACTCTAAAGACGATATTATCCGATCGGTACGGGAACTCGGACAGCTCGGTTTTTTTGATGCCGAGCAAATTAGACCTGAGATTGAGAATCCGAACCCAAATGACGGAACTGTAGATCTCAGATTTGACCTTGTGGAATCCGGTGCGAGTCAGATTGAATTACAGGGGGGCTATGGAGGTGGTGGTTTCATCGGAACTTTGGGCCTCTCCTTTAATAACTTTTCCATTCAGAATATTTTCAATGGGAAGGCGTATAAACCGGTACCCATGGGGGATGGACAGACCTTCGCACTTCGGATACAGGCCAGTAGGACATTCCGGGTATACTCCGTGAACTTCTCTGAGCCCTGGCTCGGAGGCCGTAAACCGGTGCGGTTCAACTTTTCCCTTTCGAGAACCCAGCAGTTCCTGGCGTCTTTTGACAATAACGGACGGGTTCAGGTGGATAAGGACCAACAATTCTCCGTCTCCGGCATATCTGCAGGTTTGGCAAAGCGGGTCCAATGGCCTGACGATTATTTCACGGTATCCCATGCCCTGAGTTACCAGTTGTACGATTTTAAAAATTACCGGACTGGCTTGTTTAATTTTGGAAACGGAAGTTCCAATTCCCTGGCGTATACCTTCGGGATCTCCAGAAGTTCTGCGGGCCCCGGTCTGATTTTCCCGATAAGGGGGAGCATTTTTGAGGTAACCGCTAAATTCACTCCGCCGTACTCTCTGTTCAACAATAAGGACTATGCATCCCTTAAGGCGCGCAGTGAGGAACTCGAGCAGCTCCAGGTGGATCGGGCTCAAATAGGTCTGCCCCTGACCCCGGCCGAACAGGCTGAACTCGAGGCTGTGGATCAGGAGCGTTTCAGATGGCTGGAATACTATAAGATTAAATTTAAAGGAGACTGGTATACACAGGTAGTGGGTAAACTCGTCCTGCGAACGAATATTGAATTCGGATTTCTCGGATCTTATAACCCGGATGTCGGGAAGGTGCCTTTTGAGCGGTTTTTCCTGGGAGGGGATGGTCTGGGGAGAAACTTTACCCTGGACGGGCGTGAAGTGATACAGCTCAGGGGATATGAGAATAACTCCCTTACACCTGTGGATCCGATTACACAGCAACAGGAAGGTGGTATCGTATACAACAAGTACTCTCTTGAATTGAGATACCCCCTCACCCTGAAGCCCACGGCTTCTATTTATGCCTTAACCTTTTTAGAAGCGGGGAACTCCTTCAACAATTTTCAGGAGTTTAATCCGTTTGCATTAAAAAGATCAGCGGGAGTTGGGCTTCGGATTTTTATGCCTGCTTTCGGACTATTGGGAATTGACTTTGGATATGGCTTCGATGAGGATCTCAGACCTTCTTCTGCAGGAAATGGGCCCAGCGGATGGCAAACGCATTTTATAATTGGGCAACAATTCTGATCCATGCCACGTCTTCACCTCTAGCGCTGAATGCTTAAGTAGTTCATTTTAAAAGAAATACTAATTTTGGCACGATATTTTCTATTGATAAACGAATCCTTGAAGAACCGGAACATCTTATTGTTTTTTGCATTGCTGTATACAGGTATGGTGATGTCTCAACGAGGGGTTCGGATCGGATACGTGGATATGGAGTACATACTGGAAAATGTCGAGGAGTACCGGGAGGCCAATCAACAGCTCGACAACAAGGTCGTGCAGTGGAAAGGGCAGATGGAGGAGCGGCAGCGCAATATAGACCAGTTACGGCAGGATCTTGAAGCGGAACGCGTATTACTCACAGATGAGCTGATCCTCGAGCGGGAAGAAGAAATTGAAATCCTGGAAAAGGAACTGCTGGAGTATCAACAAAACCGGTTTGGCCCCAGGGGCGATCTGGTTTTACAGAAACAACGTTTAATCCAGCCCATTCAGGACCAGGTATTCAGTGAGGTACAGAAAATTGGAGCGAACAAAAAGTATGATTTTATTTTCGATAAATCTGCGGATGTCGTAATGTTGTACTCCGAAAAAAGACACGATATCAGTGAGTTGGTGCTTCGGGGTATTTCAAGAACCCGAAGGATTAGTGCCCCGAAGAAAACCCGGGACGACCGCCTCGATCAATTTGAAGGGGAGGAAGTTGAGGAAGCGCCTTCTGAGGGAGTAGTCGAGAGGGAACAGCGGGCCCAGCAGGCAGCGGATGCCCGGGCAAAGACTGCAGATGAGAAAAAGGCAGAACAGCTCAAACTGAGGGAAGAACGCAGAAAGGCCTATGAAGCCCGCAGGAAAAAATTATTAGAAGAGCGGGAGGCCCGCAGGAAAGAAAAGGAGGGAGAGCGCAATAAGACTCCCGAAGTAAAAAAGGATACCATTAACTAACGAATCAAATATTTTTAGTAACTCAAATATCAAATTACAGATCATGAAACAAATGAAAAAGGTAGCTGTTGCAATCGTATTGTTTATCGCCGCTACAAGCTTTGTACAGGCTCAGAGCAAGATTGCCCACATCAATGTGACGGACCTTTTGTCCGCAATGCCAGAGATGAAAGCGGCCCAGGGCGAACTCAAGAAATTGGAGGAAACCTACAGAGCGGATATCCAGAGTTCCCTGGATGAATTAAAGAACAAACTCACCCAATACAATAATGAAGCCAGTACGATGTCTCAGGAAGAGAATCAGAAGCGCGCTTTGGAGTTGCAGGGATTTGAGCGCAACATCGGGGAAGCCCAACAAGCTGCCCAGCAGGAGTTGCAGCAAAAACAGGCGGAACTTTTTGAGCCTATTTCGAAAAAAGCCAAAGAAGCCATTGAACGTGTTGCGGCTGCACAGGGATACGACTATGTCGTTGATGCCAGCCCGGGTTCAGGTGTTATTGTTGCTAAAGGAAAAGACATCCTTGCAGATGTTAAAACTGAACTGGGTTTCTAAACCCACTGTATAAATTCTAAAAAAACCGCCCGCAGAACACGGGCGGTTTTTTTATTTTTAACCCAAAGGATATACCCGTCAGATGAGCAATGCGGCGATTGGTTTTTTCGATTCAGGTCTTGGGGGCCTCACGGTGCGTCAGGAGGTGATACACCTGTTGCCCAATGAAAACACCATATACCTGGCCGATAGCGCCCATGCGCCATATGGAGATAAGACAAAGGCCGGGATTTTGGAACGTTCCAGGCTAAATACGGAGTGGTTGTTGGGGCAGGGGTGCAAACTTATTGTGATAGCCTGTAATACAGCTACTACCAATGCCATAGCCGTACTCAGGGATGAATACACCATCCCTTTTGTCGGGATTGAACCGGCGATCAAGCCTGCGGCCCTGAATTCTGAAAGTAAGTCTGTTGGCGTACTGGCTACCCGGGGAACCCTGAGCAGTGCGCTTTTTGCGAGCACGTCCCGAATGTATTCCGCCGGAATAGAAGTTTTGGAACAGGAAGGTACAGGCCTGGTCGCACTCATCGAGTCCGGACAGCTGGATCACCCGAAGACTGCAGCTCATTTAAGGACCTTGCTCGCTCCGATGCTTGAGGCCGGAATTGACCATTTGGTACTGGGGTGCACCCACTACCCTTTATTGATACCCCAACTGAGGGAAATACTCCCCGGGCATGTACAAATCGTGGATTGCAGTCCCGCTGTGGCGCTCCAGACCCGTAAGCTGCTCGCCCGGCACCATTTATTGAATTCCGGAGAAACCCCCGGAGCACATTCGGTATTTACCAATGGAAATCCCGAGATCGCCAAAGATATGTTGGAACGGTTAGGACACCCCAGGGATGCCCGTCCGTTAGGGGATTAATCCTTTCGAACGAAGGATTGAATGGTATAGGGAAACGCGTGCTTCTCATCTGCCGGATGATGTGTGCTATCCGTCTGAATCCAGTCCTTTGGATCGATTTCCGGGAAGAAGGTATCGGCTTTAAAAGCCCCGTGGACCCTGGTAAGTTCAATCCCGGTCGCATAAGGCAGGGCCTGTCTGTAGATTTCCCCTCCTCCGATAACAAAGACCTTCTCGTCCTGTGAAACCACCTTCAGCGCTTCTTCAAGGGAATAGACCACCTGACAATTATCCCATGCCACGTTGTACCCCTTGTCCCGGGTTATGATGATATGCCTCCGGTTGGGCAGGGGTCTGGGAAAGGTGTCAAAGGTCTTCCGACCCATGATCATCGGATGCCCTGTGGTTTTTTGCTTAAAGTGCTTAAAATCATCGGGCAGGTGCCAGGGGAGGTCCCCGTTATGGCCCAGCTCATTGGATTCTCCGGCAGCGGCTATCAGGATCAGGTCTTTCACAATTCGTCTTTAGGTGGCAGTTCAGGCAGGGGATGCTTTTTTTCGATTTCTGCCTCGATCTGGCGTATTCGCTCTTTTTGCTTTTCCAGAAGGCGCTCCCTTTGGGTGCGTTCCCAATCCTTGCCCAAAAAGGGGTCCGTAATAAAGACCTGGGCCAGGTGCATGAACCAAATAAAAGACCAACCCATTACGACCCAGAGGTACCAGTCATGGGTGTCTCCGATTTTAAGGATTTTATTGATCACCACGAAAAAAAGACACCCGATCACAAGAATAATAAGGTGCTGAAAAACCGCCCTTTTCTGGCGGATTCGTTTCTGCGCATGCTCCAGGAGTTCGTGCTGCTCCGGATCGAGTGCGGGCTTCTTTTTTTGTTTAAAAAACATCCGAATGCCTATCTTTAAAACAAAGATAACAGATTTCCCACGTACGCCCTATGGATGAATTTTTAAGATTTCGCTCTCATTTTCCGATGCTGGAACAGTATACCTATTTAAACACGGCAGCCTGGGGAGTGCTGCACGACGGATTGCTGGAGTGGCGACAGGAACACGATCTGGATTATCTGGTGGGAGGAAGCCGGATGAAGATTGGAGCCCTGTCCCTTTTGGAGGATACGCGGGAGCATCTCGGTCGGTTTTTTAATTGTCCTGCCAAACGGATCAGTCTGGTCCCGAATTTCTCCCTGGGGATGAATCTGCTGCTCGAAGGCCTGAGAAGGGATTCTCAGGTATTGACCCTTGAGGGCGACTACCC
>NZ_JBAVZJ010000550.1:0-3191 GCF_049588695.1 Robiginitalea sp. | reverse complement strand
TTTAGATTTCAGGATCGAAAATATTTATTCCTATTGGAGGTCATTCGGGCTAAGAGGGTTTTATCTTTAGAACGAATAGATTTGGTAAAATCCGTATAATATGAAATCCTTTTACACCTTGCGAAATTCAACTGCCCTCCTGCTTGTATTTTTCTTTATGCAGCAGCCATTGGCATATTCCCAGCCGAAATCGACACCCAGGCCTGAAAACCCGGAAACGCCGGATCAGGCAGCTTTAAAAATTTATCCCGTGGCCCATGCTACAGCTGTACTCAAGTGGAACGAAACGATCATTTATATCGATCCCGTGGGCGGGTCGGAAGCATTTACCACCTTTCCCGCCCCCGATCTTATTTTGATCACAGACATACATGGAGATCACTTCAGCCTGGAAACCCTGCAAGGGCTGAATACCCAAAAAGCTAAAATCATCGTTCCCAATGCTGTGGCCGAAAAACTACCCGCTGCTTTTGCCCCTCAAATAGATGTTTTGGACAATGGAGACTCCAAAACCCGTTATGGAATATCGGTGACAGCCATCCCGATGTACAACCTCCGTCCCGAGGCCAAGGCTTTCCATACCCCCGGGAGGGGAAATGGATATGTGCTCGAACACGACGGGACCCGGGTATATTTTTCCGGGGATACAGAAGATATACCGGAAATGCGGGCACTTAAAGACATTGATAAGGCCTTCGTTTGTATGAACCTGCCATATACGATGGATGTGGAAAGTGCTGCGGATGCCGTGATTGAATTCGCCCCGGCTGAAGTTTATCCCTACCACTACAGGGGAAAACCAGATGTAAGCGATGTAGGCCGTTTTGAGACCCTTGTCACCAGGGGCGACCCGGACATTCGTGTAATTCGCCTGGATTGGTATCCCTCAGAACCCTATTGATATTTTGTGCAGACGTACTGTAACAAACTAAAGACTATAACGACTTACTGTTAGTTTTAAAACAACCCTCTGTAAAAACAGATTTATGAAGACACCTAATGGACTTGTGCGACTCAGCGCAATTTTGAGTTTCCTGCTACTCCTCGGCAGCTGTGAAGCGGAAAAAAGTAAAGAAGCATCAGCTTCAAAATTCGAGGTTCCGGTCACCTATTACACCCTGGACAATGGGTTGAAAGTGATCCTCTCTGAAGACACCACTTCTCCCACGGCCATAGTGGCGGTGTATTACAATATTGGATTTCGCAATGAACCCAGGGATCGCACCGGTTTCGCACACCTGTTTGAGCACATGATGTTCCAGGGATCGGATAATCTTGGAAAGATGGAATTCATAAAGCTGGTACAGGAAAATGGGGGTATCCTCAACGGATCTACCCGCTTCGACTTCACAAATTATTTTGAAATAGTCCCGTCACACAAACTGGAAACGATGTTATGGGCCGAGGCAGATCGGATGAAAGGGCTCAATATTTCTCAGGAGAATCTTGAAAATCAACAAGGTGTCGTTAAAAATGAAGTCAAAGTCAATGTACTGAACCAACCTTTTGGGGGGTTTCCCTGGTTGGATATGCCCCAGTACGCCAATGAGAATTGGTATAACGCCCATAATTTTTATGGGGATCTGGAAGACCTGGATGCAGCCAGCCTTGAGGATGTGAGTAGCTTCTTCGATACTTTCTACGCTCCTAATAATGCTGCAATCTCTGTAGTCGGTGACATCGATATCGCCCAGACTAAGGCCTGGATAGAAACGTATTTCGGGAGTATCCCGGCCGCAACCCTGCCCCCGGAGCCCGATATCTCTGAAACGCGCCAGGAAGCCGAGAAGTATTTCGTGAAGAATGACTCTTTGGCCAACAAACCGGCCCTGGCCCTTGCCTATCATATGCCGGAGCGGAACACCCCGGAGTATTACGCCATGGGACTGCTGGATCAAATTCTGATACAGGGCGATAATAGCCTGCTGGTTCAGAAACTCGAAAATGAGAAGGGCTTTACCTCGGATGTATCCGGGGGAATCAATTATCTCGGAAATATGTTCAATTATAAGGGCCCGATGCTTTGGATGTACGATTTCACCTTTGACGACCCGGAGAGCAAAGAAGCTATCATGCAATCCATTGACGCCGTAATGACGGGACTACGGGATCAGATAGACCAGCAGATGCTCGATCAGGCAATTGTCAAGATTCGATCTCAGCTCTACGACGATATTGGCGGTACATTTGGCCTGGGAAGAGCAGATTTGCTGTGCAGTTTTGCGCTCTTTGATGATAACCCGGACCGCATCAATACGCTGGAGGATGAATTTAAAAAGGTAGATGTAGAGACCGTAAAGAATACTATTGACAATTACCTCAGAACCAGCAACCGCACCGTTCTGGAGGTAAATCCACTATTAGCAGCTAACGCAAAAACCCAATAAAATGAACACATTAAGATATATCATCGCCCTGGCTCTCCTGCTCCCCTTTTCGGCCCTGCTGGCTCAGGAAAAAGAGTTGCCGCCAGAGGGAGGAGCTCCCAAAAACTTTACCCTTCCAGAAAAAGAGGTCATTTCCTACGACAATGGTCTTACTCTGGTTCTTATACCCTATGGCTCCATTCCGAAAGCCAGTATCCGATTCAACCTGAAGACCGGGAATATCAATGAAAAGGAGAATCAGGTATGGTTGGCGGATTTGATGGCCGACCTTCTGGAGGAAGGCAGCACTACCCGGACATCCCGACAAATAGCCGATGAAATGGCCGCTATGGGCGGAAATCTCAATATTGGTATAGGTGCGCATACCGGGTCCCTGTCCACTTCTGTGCTCTATGAATTCGCTCCAAACGCCATCCGTCTTATGGCAGATGTACTGCGGAACCCCAAATGGCCTGCAGACGAATTAGACCGGCTGAAAAGCGATATGAAACGAAACCTGGCCGTACAATTATCACGACCCGGAAGCCAGGCGTATAAAGAATTCTATGCTGAATTATATCCGGACCATCCGTATGGAAGGGTTTTTCCCACCGAAGCGCAGATCGATTCGTATACGGTATCTGATATTTCTGATTTTTACAATGAGAACCTCGGGGCCCGGCGCACCACTATTTACGTTGCCGGGAATTTTGACCCGGAGGCCGTAAAGTCGGCTGTAGAGTCGGCCATGGGAGACTGGCGGGAAGGAAAAGAAGCCGAATACCCCATTGCAACCCCTGCCACGGCGGCTTCTGTAAAAATTAT